>PWNM01000081.1 GCA_003557825.1 Candidatus Hydrogenedentota bacterium
GAAAATTCCTACGCCTGAATCCTGGTCCGAGACCTTCGAGAACAAGCCTGTTCCGCAAAAACAGTTTATGACCGATGACCAAGGCGCCTACATCGAGGATAAGTCCGATGATTTTTGGAAAAAATACCGTGTAGTCTATCGCGACAAGTGCCGTCTGGTCGATGCGGAAGTGGGTCGTGTGATGGAAACGGTGAGACGGCTTGGACTCGATGATTCCACCGTGATTGTATTCACTTCGGACCACGGCGACATGGACACCCACAACCGGCTCGTGTTCAAGGGCCCTTTCATGTACGACCATCTTCTCCGGGTTCCGATGATTGTCCGTATGCCGGGCGGAACGCCTGTGTCGTCCCGTGACGCGTTTGTGGGTCTGTCTGACATCGTGCCCACGCTTTGTGAGGCAGCGGGCGTGCCGGGCAACACTCCCGATGGGGATTCCTTTTGGCCCTATCTAACCGGCCAAGGAACCGCCCCTGAGCGGGAATATATGGTGGGGCAGTATTACAACAAGCAGCGATGGGTTAACCCCATCCGGACCATTCGGACCAAGGAATTTAAGTACAACCGGTACATTCACCACGGGGAAGAACTCTACGACCTGCAACGTGATCCAGATGAACTGGTCAATCTGTCCGGGAATCCCGAATATGCCATGATCAAAGCGGAGCTGGCGGAAAACCTTGCGCGATGGATGGAACAGCACGAAGACGCCGATTTTTACAGCCAAAAGTCAACCGATTTGCAGGGAAATCCCCTTCACTAGCGGGTTGAAGGGTGGCTGCTAATCGGCTGAATGTGATAAGGTTGCCCGCGTTTTGGGCAATCCACACGTTTTGGGGATATTCAGGGGGAAATGACTATGGGGAGCATCCTAAAATCGCTGTTTTTTGTTCTGGTAATTGCGGCTGCGACAATATCTGATGCGGGTATAGCGGCTGCCAAAGATGCTGAGGTCCCGGATCCTGGGGAACACGAGGTGCTACAACTCGAAGACACGCGGGACCAGCATTGGTACTTAATTGTGGCCTTGGCCAACGTCTGGCCCCGTCTCGAGGAGAGCGAGGCCCAGATTGACCGTGATGTGAATGACCTGCTAGGCAATCTGCTGCCTCGGTGGGATGAACCCACTACATTCCGAGATTGGCGCGATGACCTCAAGCTGTGGGATATCCAGATCGGCTTGGGCCGTAGCCTGAATGATCGTTGGTCGGTGTTCGTCACCGCAGGCGGAATTGCCGGCTCGGTGACAACCGAGAATGCCTATCGCCCTCTGCTATTCCCACTACACATCCGCTCCAAATTTCGACGAAAAGTTTGGTTTGCTTCGGCAGGTGTCGATTACTATCCCTGGACCAAGGTTGACTATGACCCGAATGCCCGAGGGAACTGGTTTACCCGTCGAATCCGGGCGGCTCGTCCCTATGTCCAAGCAGCAACAGGCTATGTCCATGTTCGTACCGAGGGCGAGGTCCGGTTTCGGGCTCCAGTACTGGGCAATCTGGCCAAGGTCACTATCGACAGAAAGTATGATCTATGCTATCTGAGCCCCCGAATCGGACTGGACATCCCGGTAACCGAACGGGGCAATTTTGCCCTTATGGCGGGCTATCTGTTCTTTATGCAACACCCTCGCGAGTTCGACACGGCATCCTTCTACTTTATGTATAAGCACCGGCTCTAAGCGTTGGGTCCGCCGGGGAGCGTTGCATTTCCCGGCGAGCGTTGCTACCATCCCGCCTATGAACCACCTCGTCTATTCCAGCGCTGACCAGGGTCGAGTCGGGCGGATTGTGCCCGATCTACTACGCTATCGGGGATTGCTCCGCGACCTGGTATCAAAAGAGCTGCGCGCACGGTACCGAAACGCTATGATTGGGTTTCTCTGGGCCGTGCTGCATCCGCTGCTGATGACCTTGATTCTCACCTTCGTGTTTTCCGTGGTGGTTCGATTCGAGCATGACGGCCGCCCTGCAGCGCTCTATATTCTGAGCGGGTTGATTTTCTGGCAGTTTCTCGCCGCGGGCATCGGCGAAGCCACCCGGTCGTTGATTGACAGCCAGGAATTGGTCAAAAAGGTTCATTTCCCTCGTGAGACCATTCCGCTCGCGGCCATACTCAACTGCTTGGTGAATTTGGCTATCGGACTCGCGGTCTATGTTGCCGTGTTTCTGGTCCTGGCCCGCGAAATCCCTTGGGGGCTGGCCTACATTCCCTTGGTGTTCGCTATCCAGTTTGTGTTGGTTATTGGAGTGAGCCTTCTCACCGCCTCCGCCAATGTCCACTACCATGATGTCATCTATCTGACCGAAGTGGTTCTGACCTTCGGTTTCTATGCCAGTCCCATCCTATATCCGCTCGAAATGGTGCAACAACGGCTCGGAATCGACAGCCTCGCCTATCGAATCTATACCTTGAACCCCATGGTGGGGCTGCTCACGGGCTACCGCGAGGCGTTGCTTGACGGCCACTTTCCTAGTCTCATGCCCTTACTTTGGCCCGTGGCGTGCGCCGGCTTTTTCCTGATTGTGGGGGTGGTTGTCTTCCGCCGGTGTTCGCCTGTGTTTGCGGATCACTTGTAATGCCGCTCATCGAGGTCAC
>PWNM01000524.1 GCA_003557825.1 Candidatus Hydrogenedentota bacterium
AGTTCGGCGAGAGCGGCGTCCGATTCAGCGGTATAGCCGAATCGCCCATGTCGAGCAATGCCGTTCGCGACTGCCATTTCATTGGCAATGCCGGGTACCAGCTGTGGAGCCGCCATAACAACGACTTCTATTTCATCGGCAACCAGTTCGGCACCCACAGCGTGATCCCCAAAGCGGGGGCCGTGCTCGATCATTCCTCGGCAGGAACCTATGCGCATAACTACCACTGGGACAACGAAGTGGCCTTTATCCTCGGCCCGGGAGCCCATTACAACCGCATCAATACCAACCGCTTCGAAGAAAGCCGGCGCGAGGGTATCCGCATCGGAGGCGAGGAAGGCGATCCTCCCAATGTTCACAATACTTTTGTGGGCAATACGATTCACACCAATTCGAAGACCCATTTCGGCCAATACGATGCCATTGTGGCCCGGGATGCCATCGACACCGTGTTTTCGGGCAACCAGGTGCTCAGCTGGGACAATCAAACCACGCGTCATCGCCGGTCCCTCGTGGTCGGCCCCGGCTGTCGCTCCTGGGTTATCACCGGCAATATCCTGCGCCACCATGCTGAGACAGCCTTGGTCCTCGACGATCCCGATGCGCATGTGGTGGCCGATAATATTGTGGACGACGATGCAGAATCGTGATATGCTGATCCCATAGGAAAAGAAAGACTGCTTACGGGAAACGGAGATGGATAGCGCCGCAAACTGCTTCCCCTTGGACGAGCCGACGGCCGAAGCGCCTTGGGATAAAACCGGGCGAATGCCCTATGTCGTCCGGATCCTCGGATGGGGCGCGGTACTGGCATTGGCAGTGAGCTACAGTTTCTGGTACTTCGTTCTGCTTGCAGTGGCTATCGGCGGGCTGGTTTCGATGGTGTTCTCAAGTCTACTCGAGGGCGCGATCGTATTTGGCATCGTCGTCATTTTGGCCATACCACACTGGTTGCTCTGGCGGTGGGTGGGGCATGTGCGCCGTTGGGCCGTCTTGCCCCAAGGGCTCCCTACGTCCATTTCGGAGCACCTCGTCTGTCTCCCGATGGTCGGCTATGCATGGCTCGAAGGCCCCGGGTTTTACCGGTTTGATGGCAACGGATTATTTGTGGCGGCCCGCCTGAGACGGGACTCCAACTATGTGATGCAAGCGATCAGCGTAGTTGGAGCGATTCCGTTGTTCCTGCCGTTCTACCTGATCCTATGCATTGCGTTGGTGGCCTTTTCGGTATTTCAGAACGCTTTCCGTGTCCTACGGGACGGCGTCGAGTCCAGCTCTCCGGTGAAGGAAGATCCGTGTCCTATGGTGGTCAGCGAGATTCGTCCTGAGGACATCCGGTCGGTGCGGTGCTATGGCCCCCTGGTTGACCTTCGTCTCCGATTCAAAGCCCTTAAAACCCATGGTTTCGACCGGGTCCGCCTGGTGGTTCAGTCCGGCCATCGATCAGACTTCTTTGCCGATTTTGATACTGCCTTCCCTGGCAAACTGCCGCGAACCTATCAACAGGCGTTAGCGCTGGACTCAGATACAGGATCTGGCTAACGATTTAAGGCGGATCGAGATATGGGGAGGCCTATCCAGCAGCGGATATGGAGAAGTTGGTATGGACAGCGAACAAGAAGGCGCCCTGACAGCAGATCCAGGACGGGAAGCGTCTCCACCATTCTTGGGGGGTGAGCCGCCTTGGGATAAGGGTCTCGCCACGCCCTATCCGTTTCGGATGCTCATGGTGGCGGGTATGTTTGTCTGCCTCGTAAGCTATGCCATCGTTGCGCTAAGCATGCTATGGATCCTGATGGACGGTATTTTTAAACAAGGATTTCAGGAGATCGCTTCCGTTGAGATTGCCATGCTCATTGTTTTCTTCGGAGTCCCCGCATTGTTGATCTGGCCCCTTTGGCGATGGTTTGGGCGTATGCAGCGATGGTCAAGTTTGGGAAAAGGGCTCATGCTGCTCGAAATGAGCCAAAGTCCTATTTGCTTCGTGCCTACTGGAATCCTTGTCTGGTTACACGGATCGGGCGAGTTCGCATTTCATGACGGCGGTCTGCGGCTATCAGCGTGGGGCTACGAGCGGGACACCAGCTTTGATCCAGAGACGTTGGCGGGGTTTACTCTTTATGCGCCTGTACCCTTAGTTTTCCGATACTCTTATTTCTTTGCTCCATTATTGATTATCAATGCGGGCTACCTTGCCCGGAAATGGGTGGCCCGGCGTAGAGAGAAAAGACACGCATCCGCCGATCCGGTTGAGGCGCCATTACGGACGCCCTCCGTCGAGCTTGAGCTCCGGCCGGAGGATCTTCACCGGGTTCGCTGTTCCGGCCCCCTCGTCGACCTTACGTTGTCACCGTCGGCCAAAAAGCGTATCGGCGTACGGTGGATACGATTGGTGATTCGTACCGACTTGCGGCGGGACTTTTTCCACCAGTTCGATGCCGCCTTCCCGGGCAAATTGCCGCCGGCGTACCACAAGGCGGTGGCCGCAGAAGAGCTCCGATAGCGCTTGATCAGAAAGGAGGCTCTTCCTCGTCGTCTTCGTATTCGCCCGGGACGAAAGGCGCATCGTCTTCGATGGGCGGTCCATC
>PWNM01000269.1 GCA_003557825.1 Candidatus Hydrogenedentota bacterium
CCTCGAACCGGAACGGCTGCCACTGGACCCATCAAGGTGGTAGCAGGACATATTGCATTCCTGATTCCGTCTTGGTACCATTTTGGTATGGAAACGCCTACCGACACCGCTATGCACCGGGATACCCGCCAGCGGCGGGCCATCCGTTCTGTTTTCGAAAAGGCCCAACGGCCGCTCAAGCCCCAGGAGGTTCATGAGCAGGCGCAGCATTACGTGGCGAACTTGGGAATTGCCACGGTCTATCGCACCATTAATGCCTTGGTCGAAGAGGGCTGGTTGCGGCAGGTGTCTCTGCCCGGCGATTCGCCCCGCTACGAGGTCTATTCCGATCACCATCACCATTATTTCCAATGCCGTGGCTGTGGTCGGGCCTATGAAATTGGTGGATGCCCCGAAAGCCTGGCCAGCCTCGTCCCTCCGGGATTTGTAATGGATGGCCATGAAGTCGTGCTCTACGGAAAATGCGACAAATGTGCCCGGCAGTCATAGGGACGATAGATCATGGATAACCCCAAGAAACGGGCTTTTCTCGAAGCCGTTGAGGGCGCCCAAGAGCATGGCCAACCCGGTGCGCCCGTCCCGCCCGATGTGTTTCTCGCCGACCGAGGCCGGGTGGTGCGCCGTCGCCGAACTACCTCCAGAGCGACGACCCGGGTGTGGCGTTGTATGCTGAATGCCCGGGAAGTGGCCTGGTTCTTCCATCGCGATCCGAAGCTTCGTCGTCTGTTTCGAGATCAGTTGATCCATGTGATAGCCAACGAAATGGTCCTAAATCGGTGTGACCGCTGTGAGTTGTACGATCCCTATGGCACGCCCATCGCCGAATATGCCCTGCCTCGATAGATTATTCCGATTTGGTGTCCGGGCGTATCATAGACTAGGCCGAAACCGCTGAAGTGGCCGACACGGCCGTCCTATGGCATACTACGCCCATTATGCAAATCCCTGAATCATTCATTTCGATTTCCCGTGATGGCCGCGTCGCTGTGGTGCGGGCCGACGTACGCGAGGCGGTCGAGGCAGTCTGCTTCGAGCCTTACCTGGTCGGCGAACCCTTGTCCGTGGATGGCGGGCGCGATACGGTTTTGCGATTCCCTCTTCCCGATGGCGACGGGGTCGTTCGACGGTATCGGCGAGGCGGCGCGATGGGGCGAATTGTGCAGGAGCATTATTTTCTGGACAACCGACCCCGGCGCGAGCTTACCCTAACTGCCCAACTCCATTTTGCCGGCGTGGCCGTCGCAGAACCGCTGGGGGCGTGGTGGGAATGGCGCGGTCCATGGGTGCGCGGAGCCCTAATTACACGCCTGATTGCCGGAATGGATATGCTTCGGTATTTGGAGGAAGAGCCCGTCGACCTCATGGTCCGTCTGGAGACAGCCGGTCGAGCGATCCGCGCTATGCATGAATACGGCGTCTACCACGCCGACCTCCAGCTTCGAAACCTGCTTGTCACGGAAGACGGCATCGTGATCCTTGATTTCGACAACGCCCGGCTCTACTCAAAACTTATCCGATGGGATCGTGCTCGAAATCTTCTGCGACTGCGTCGGTCCTTTCAAAAGGCGGATCTGCCGGAAGACTATTTCGCAGCCCTGTGCACTGGGTACGGTGAGTTGGACTGGCCTGCCTGGCTCGATGGGGCCTATCGGCTGAAAGGACGGCTTTCGGATCGCCTTTCGGGACGAACCATCCGATGAACGATGCCGCATTGATCCGCGATCACCATGATAGCCTACGCATTGTCCGACGGGCCGATATCCCGCTGAACGAGATACGGTCCGTCCTCGATGCCGGCGGGGAATTGCTCAAGAAGTCGAACAAATCCTGCACCCGGCGGGTTGAATCCTATGTGATCAAAAGCACGCAGTGGCAATACGGTCTCGGTCCACTCAAACTGACCTTCACCCCTGGCCGCTATCGGAGGGCCTGGCATGCCGCATTGCATCTCGAACGCCACGGGGTCCAGGTTCCCACGCCCTATGCCTTTGTCGTCCGCCGCCGTTTCGGCATCACCTGGAACAACACCGTCATCACGCGCTATCTCGAAGGGGCCTGTGATGTCGAAGCCTTTGCCGACCGGCATCCTCTTGGATCCGAACATGCCGATGCCGCGCGCGCCTATCTGCTGCGGCTTGCCGATGCGGTGAACCGGCTGTGCGCCTCGGGAGCCTATCACGCCGATCTATCGGGCAAGAACATCCTCACCCAAGACGGCAGGATCTTCTGGTTCATCGATCTCGACAGCGTTCGCATCGGACGGCCCTATACCCGTCGCTGGCGGATGCGTAATCACATCCAGCTCTACGATTCCTTCTGCGACCGGTGGTCACCCTCCACGCTGCGGCCGTTTATTGAACGATTGGAACCTCCAGAAACGGATTCCCCCGATGCCTGGTTCGACCAGGTTCGAGAAGGTCAACGCTGCCGTCGAGCTCGCCATGAAGCGCGCTACCGTCCGCATCTAACTCGCTGAGCTGAATGGACCAATCGCCAAGTGTCCCGTAAGCGTCATGGGGACCATTCGATGGCACGGATGCCCCGGGCTGGGATGGTAAGGACGCCGTGGCCGGGAACCTCCTTTTCG
>PWNM01000289.1 GCA_003557825.1 Candidatus Hydrogenedentota bacterium
AGCGCAGTTATCGCCCGAAGGCCGGGGCGGAGCGGCGGGTTCATCGGGCGCGGCAAAGGCGTTGGCCGCCGATTCCTCGGTCGGCGCACCCGGGTCAAAGGCTTCGAGACGGCCCGGTTTCTCGCGGGGGTCGTCTTCGTCGTAGAAGCGCCGATCGGGCTTTTCCGGCGGCGGCTGCCAGCGGTCCGACCACGCATCGGCCGGGTGGGACTCGATATCCTCCTCATCATCGAAGGAAGGCGCCCAGGCATCCGGGTCATCCTCGACGTTATACCACCCCTCGTCGTCGAGGGCCGGCGCGGCATCGTCCGAGTCGTCCTCCTCAAAGAGCGACGCCTCCGACGAAACGGTGTTCTTATCCGTAATGGGTTGCCGCGTCCCACACATGGGGCACGTATAGGCCGCGGTAATGATGTCGTCTGAAAGGCGGGTCTTGTGCCCGCAATCGCAAATGAAGATTCGTTCTGCCATGACAATTCTACCTTACCATGTTACCGTCCCCGGCGTCATCTTCTTGGCAGGATCCAATTGTCGGATGGCCCCTATTCCTTAGCTCCGGTATAAGCAGGGAACTACAAAAGGCTCATAGCAACAAAGCCTTTTAAAGCGGACAAAGATATGATATATTCTCGGTAGACCCATCGAATGGAGAGTCGCCGTGAAACGACGGATCATCATCTGGGGCGTATCTATCCTTGCATTTGGCGTGTTGATAGGCGGATGCGTCGAAGGTTTTCTGCGTGCGCGGGATGATGCACGACGGTCGTCGTGTCAACTAAATATAATAATGCTTGCCGCAGAACAGTTTGCGGAAGACCATGACGGATTGTTTCCTCCACTATCGCGTATGGCTGGGAACCTGATCTTCGATGTTGAGACCGCCCGCTCTTACTTTTTCTACGGTTACGAAGATTATCTGTGCGAATCCGATCCCAATGCTCCTCCAAAAAGCGAAGCTAGAAAGGTACGCGATCCGGCCGAGGTAACCTACTGGAGCTATGCGTATCTCGGATACTTTATCGAGGATGAAAGGCAAGGGCTGGCGTTTCTCGACGCCTACCGCGAGACGATCGAAGCGGGCGGCGACTTCACGGACGACCTCATCGTTCCCGAAGGGTCAGGAAATCTCGGCGGCGATACCCTTTACCGGTTGCGCAACCCCGAGGCATTGCCGGACGAGCTTCGACCCCTGGCAGAGCGGGCCCACGAAATCCCCGTGGCCGTCGAATGGCCGGGGAACCATCGGCAGATGGGCGGGCAGGTTGCTTTTCTTGACGGCCATACGGAATACATGCTTTACCCCGGCGACTTTCCCATGACCCCGGCGTTCATCGAAGGGCTCCGTGCGCTGGACGCACTGAAACAGGCGGCGCCCGACTAACGGGTCCTGTCGCACCCTCCTCCGACGACACTACCGCGAAGGTGCGTCTCTCCGAAGCGATGCGGTTCAGTAACGACCAGGGAAACAGCGGCGTTGCGCCCTCGGGCGGGCGCGGGCCGCACAACACAAGGCCACAGGCAAAGGGCTTGAACCTCGTGCTGCGGCCGGGAATAAACACCTTCCCGGCCGCTGGACTGCCTGCCGCGATTCCGTGTAGTGTATGGCCCGTTGGCGAGGCGCACGGGAGAACCTCCATGCACTTTAATGAACGGGATAACTACATTCGGAACGCCACCTTTCAGGGGGCGGATTATATTCCGTCGGCGATTCATATCTCAGGGGCGTCGTGGGACCAATGGCGCGACGACATGGAAGACGTGGTCGCCCGGCATCCCCGGCTGTGGCCGGGCTTCGAGAAGGGCAAGCAAGACTGGAATCGAACCGATTTCGGCCCGGCCCATACCATTGGGCAGCCGTTCACCGATGCCTGGGGATGTACGTGGGAAACCAGTACCAACGGCATCGAAGGGGTCGTGACCGATGCGCCCCTCAAGACTTGGGCCGATTTCGATACGTGGGAAGCGCCCGACCCGCTTAAAACGGCCGACCGGGGACCGGTCGATTGGGAGGCCATCGCCCAGAGTGTCGCCGATGCCCGCGAACGGGGCGAGGTCACCCGGGGCGGCGTGCCCCACGGTTTCTTTTTCATGCGGTTGACCTATCTGCGGGGCTTCGAGAACATGATGATGGACATGGCCTACGATGAACCCCGGCTTTGGGAGCTCATCGACGTGCTCTACCGGCACAACCGGGTCTTGGTGGACCAGTTCCTGGCCATGAACGTGGACATCATGGAGTTCGCCGAGGATCTGGGCGCCCAAACGGCGTCCGTCATCAGCCCCGAGATGTTCCGGAAGTATTGCCGGCCGACCTACGAAAAACTGATCCAACCGTGCCGCGAACGGGGGATCTTGGTGGGACTCCACAGCGACGGTTATATTATGGACCTTGTGGACGACCTGATCATCGCGGGGGTGACTATTTTGAATCCGCAAGACCTGTGCAACGGTATCGACAACCTCCGCGAGGCGCTGAAGGACCGAGTCTGCATACGGTTGGACATTGATCGACAGACGGTGTTGCCGTATGGTACGCCCCAAGAGATAGAGGAACTGATCGAACTGGAGGTGCGTACCCTCGGGTC
>PWNM01000114.1 GCA_003557825.1 Candidatus Hydrogenedentota bacterium
ACATGGCAGCCCGGGATGGGGCCTTGCCCGACCGCGTCGTGGTCCCGTTACCGGAAACGCCGCCCCCACCTGCGGTCATGGCCCTAGTGATTACCACTTTTGCGGTATCCGGTTTTTGCGGGTTGGCCATCGAAGTGCTATGGACCCGGCTGTTGACCATCATATTCACCGGTACGACCTACGCCTACACGACCATGTTGACGGCGCTGCTTTGCGGTATCGCCGTAGGCAGTGCCGTGGGATCCTTAATATCTGACCGTACCCGGCGGCATGTGCTGTTCTTTGGCCTGACCGAAGCCCTGGCAGGCGTTGCTTGTATCGCCACCGTGTTGGCCTTCGCCCGGGTGCCTGACCTGTACGGCCACTTGAGTCGCGAGGCCGGTCTTCGCTGGGACGGACTCCTCCGAGCCAAGTTCATCGTCTCCTTTTTTGTGGTCCTCGCGCCGACCTTTTTCTTTGGCATGGATTTCCCCTTTGCCGTGAAAGCGGCTGCCGGGTTCCAACAGCGGTTTGGTCGGGATGTCGGGGTTCTCTATGGCGCAAACACCATCGGAGGCGTACTAGGAGCCATTGCCGGAGGCTTTTTGATAATTCCCCTGTTGGGCGCTCATTTGGGTATGATCGCCATTGGGCTATCCCTTGCGATCCTCGGCATTATCACCGCCTATGCCGGTTCGAAAGGGTCCAACGTCGCCATTGCCTGCGTTACGGCCGTCCTTCTTGTCGGCGCCGGTACGACCTGGGCGGCTACCCAAGGCAATGTCGGCCTGGCGCTGACCTTGGCCCGCATGCCCGAAGATAACATCCTGGTCCATTTCGATGAGGGTGTGGAAGGTACCGTGGCCGTATCCGATGAAATAGACGATTCGCCCCACAGCGATCGAGTCCTTTGGATCAACGGCGTCCAGGCCACGGCGTCTATCGAGCGCGGCGTCAAGATGAACCGGTTCCAGGGGGTGTTGCCCCTGTTGTTCGACCGGGATTTGGATGATGCGTTGCTCATGTGTTTCGGCTCGGGCATCACATGCGGCACCCTGGCCCTATACGATTTCGACCGGATCGACGCGGTCGAGATCTCGCCCGAAGTTTACAAGGCGGCCCGTTTATTCCACGAAGACAACCTCGGCGTGATGGATGCCCCCAATGTCGACTTCATTGTGGATGACGGCCGCAACTTCCTCCTCACCACCCGAAATACCTATGACCTCATCACGTTCGAGCCTATGCCCTTGGCCCTGGCCGGGGTCTCCACGTTTTATACGCAGGAATACTACGAACTCTGTCGGCGAAGGCTAAATCCAGGAGGCATTGTGTCGCAATGGGTACCCCTGCATAGTCTGAATCCCGAAGTGGTACGATCCTTGGTCTACACGTTTACCACCGTTTTCCCTTACTATACCGCCTGGTTTGTCAACGCCGACCTGTTCCTAATCGGCTCCGAGGAACCCTTGGAGATCGATTATCAGCGGGCCGCGGAACGTATCAACCAGCCCCACATCCAGGACGCATTAGTCGATGTGGGCCTCGATGACATGCCCGAATTGCTAACGTCGTTCCTCCTGGATCAGGAGAACGTGGATGCATTCGCGGCGGGCGGGCGGATTATGGTGGATGACCGTCCATGGGCCGAGTTTGAAGCGCCGAAGCTGATCTACGAGCGGCGCGTGCCCGATAGCCTGCGTATCCTGCGGCAACTCCATCAGAGTCCGTTGCCCTTGGTCCGGTTTGAGGATATGACAGCAGGCGAACGGGATGCCGCTGTGGTGGCTGTGGAAAGGCGTTTTGCCGCCAAGCGACGCAATCTCGAAGCGCTTACCGCCTATTACACCGGGGCCTTTGGCACCGAAGCTGAAGAGGGGTTCATCGATGCGTTGCGTATCGATCCCGGCGACCGGTCCGCCTTGTATTATCTGCGCGAAATCGTCCGAGTCCGCATGGAACAATATCTCGGATGGCAGGATTACGAGAAGGCCCAGGAGCTTCTGCGCAATGCCGCGGCCGTGGCTCCCGATGAACCGTTCTTTCAACTAAAGCTGGGTGATCTCCGCTATGAGCAGGAGCGCTTTGGCGCGGCGCGGGAACACTATGAGCAGTATGTCGCCCTGGGGGGGACCAACCCGCGCGCTCAGGAGCGAATCGATGCCCTCCGGTGACCGGGATGCGCCCATTCCGCCCAAGACATGGAGCGGCCGGGTACCGCTGGGACTGCCCGAGCTCGAGCCCTATTATCGCATCACGCCCGAGGAGCGACGGGAGCCCCATTATCGGCAGGTTCCCGTAGAAGAACTCGAACCGGTTCCCCGTCAGCCTGTCCACATAATTCTGGACAATATCCGAAGCGCTTTTAATACTGGTTCTATTTTTCGAACGGCGGATGCCGGAGCCGTCGCGCACATCCATTGCTGCGGCATGACGGCCTATCCCCCCAATCCAAAGCTGGCCAAAACCGCTTTGGGCGCCATCGATTACGTGCCATGGTCCTATCACGTCGCAACACCCGATGCGGTCGCGGCTGTGCAAGCGGCGGGTATTGCGGTGGTCTCTATCGAGGTCACCGAAACGGCGGAACTGCTGCATGCCTTCGAATGGCCCCGACCGACGGCCATTGTATTCGGCAACGAAGTCGCCGGCGTCATGCCGGAAGTCATCGAGGCCTCCGACGCTGTGGTGAAAATTCCCATGCGAGGCTATAAAAACACCATCAATGTGGCCACGGCTTTCGGCATCGTTCTGTTCGAGGTATTGCGACAGTGGGGAGCCCCGGAATAAGCCCGCATCGTCTATCCCGTCATCCTTTGATAATAGCCGTCCGTTGAACGCCATAGCCGGCAACGGGTACAATGGGCGCAACTACGCCAGAGCCGCGAATTTTCGCAAGGTTTCTTTGTAGATGCATATCGTATCGCCATGAAGCAGGTACCGCAATACGACCAAACTTCCCCTCCTTGATTCGGGTGACGGGCCAACACGAAAGAGAGCATGAACGAACACAGGAATGTCCGGATTGGCGTCGGTCTGTTGACCGCTGCAGCGTTGTTGATGGCCGGGTGGATTATGACGCGTATTCTGCTTGGTATGTATGTGGATGCCCTATGGTTTGATTCGATTGGCTATGTCGATGTGTTCTGGACCATGCTCCGCGAGCGGGTCAGCATCGGTTTGACGGTGTTTATCCTTACGGCAATCGCCCTGTTTGCCAACATCAAGATCGCCTATCGCCGTGCGCCTATGACCGAGCGAACCATACTCGGCAATTTCGAAATGCCTCCTGAACAAATGGATCGCCTGGTCCGGAGCGTGCTATTGGCAGGCTCTTTTTTGGCGGCTGTGCTCATCGGCGCTTCGGCAGCGGGCAATTGGATCGAATTCGTCAATTTCCGCATGGCCATTCCTTTCGGTGTCACCGAGCCCGTCTTCGATAACGATGTAGCCTTCTATGTGTTCCGACTGCCCGCTATTGCCTATGTGGTAAAGATGGTGTTTGTTATCACCTTGTTGTGTACTGCCGCTGCCATGGTGATTTATCTCATGCGCGGTCATATTGCCCTCGATGAAAATCGTTACGCCTTGGGCATGCCGGCTTTTCAGCATGTATCGTTATTGGGCGGAATTGCTGCGTTATGTGCTGCCATGCGGTTTTGGTGGTCCCGTTATGAATTGTTGGTCTCCCGCCGAGGAACCGTTTTCGGCGCGGGTTATACGGATATTCATGCCGCGATTGGAGCCTACAATATCCTGCTTATCATCGCGCTCATCTTTGCCGCCTGGTTGATCATTAACACCTTTGTCCAACGCCGTCCGGGAAATCTTTATGCCGTCATCGGGTTCTTGATCTGCTGGGGCGTATTCGAAGTGGGGTATCCCTGGGCCGTGCAAAGCTTTGTCGTGCGACCCAACGAATGGGAACGAGAGGCCAAGTATATCGAGCGCAACATGGAGTTTACCCGCCGCGCTTTTGGCCTCGAGGATGTCGATGTTCGCGCCTGGACCGGCGATGGGATAATTCAGGCAGAAGACCTTGAAGAGTTTGCGGGCACGGCCGAGAATCTCAAGCTTTGGGAATCCTATCCCCTGCGTGATGTGCTGAATCAAAAGCAGCGCATTCGAACCTATTATGTTTTCCAGGATGTCGATACGGACCGCTATGTGATCGATGGAAAACTCCGGCCGGTCATGATCGGAGTCCGCGAGTTAGCTCCTGAACAGCTCCCCGAATCAAGTCAGATCTGGACTAACCTACACCTTCAGTATACCCATGGCTATGGTATGAGCTTGAGTTATGGAAATAAGGCCGCCCCTGGTGGACTTCCGGAGTACCTCGTAAGGAATATCCCCCCCGAACCCCACCCTGAATTCACAGTCGATCAACCCCGAATTTATTTCGGCGAACGCACCTATCTCTATGCCCTCACCAACACCCGGCTTCCGGAGTTTGACTATCCAGGTGACCCCGATAACTTCTACAACGTATACAGCGGCGAAGACGGTATATTGGTTAGTGGTATGCTGCGTCGGTTTCTGCTGAGTTGGTATCTTGGCGCAAAGGACATCCTTTTCACCGAGCAGTTCACTGAGGAGTCCCGTATCCATTTGTTCCGTCATATCCGCCAGCGCGTGCAAAAGGTGGCGCCATTTTTGTCGCTCGACGAAGATCCCTATCCTGTGTTGCACGACGGGCGGATTGTCTGGATTCTCGACGCCTACACCATGACCCGGCGGTATCCCTATTCGGAACCCGTGGGCGGAGCCAATTACATCCGGAACTCGGTGAAAGCGACGGTGGATGCGTATGATGGGACCGTGATCCTTTACCGAATGGACGATGAAGACCCCCTCTTGGAAATTTTTGATCGACTTTTTCCCGATCTGCTCCAACCCATTGATGCCATGCCGGAAAGCCTACGCGCCCACATTCGCTATCCCCGCGATTTGTTCCGTATTCAAACCGTTGTCTATCGCCGGTATCATGTGACCGATCCGCAAGTCTTTTTCACGGGCGAGGATGTGTGGACCTTTCCCCGAAGCACGGAGACCGGCGTAGATACTCCAGAGGATCCGCGGTACATTATCATGGAGCTTCCGGGCTCCGATTTTGGACCTGAGTTCGTTGTTACGCGCTCATTTACAGTGGAAGGTCGAGACAATATGGTTGGCTGGATGGCCGGGGGGAGCGATGGTGACAATTACGGCAAGTTGACCCTATTGCGTATGCCCAAACGTCGAAATATTCTTGGGCCCAATCAGGCCAAGGGCCGGTTCAACCAGGATCCCGAGGTGTCGTCTTTCCGAACGCTTATCGGCCAACTTGGTTCGTCGGTCGTGCCCAGCAAGGTGCTCACCATCCCCATTCGCGAGGGCTTGCTGTACCTGCAATCGCTCTATGTGGAAGACCCCAATATCCGAATTCCCGAGCTGAAGCAGGTCCTGGTAGGGCACGGCGATCGAGTCGCCATGGCCCCGACTATCGGCGAAGCGCTCGAACGGCTATTCGATGACGACAGGGAGCCCGTCCTCGAAATGGACGCCGATGTCATGCTCGAACAGTTCGATCTTCCCGCAGCCGATATGGGCGAGGCCCGGCGGCTCTACCAAACCGCACAGGAACAGATGCGCGCCGGGGACTGGCAGGGATTCGGCGAAGCTTTCGAGCGGCTCGGGCAGTTGCTGGGCATCGGCGAGGAAGCGGTAGCCCTCGAATGACCAACGGGCTTCATTGCCTTTACGATGCGGGACGAATGTCTTTAAGCTGCAACTGAACAGTGGTTTCTCCGCGCCAGGTGTTCAGTTTCGGCGTAAAAACGATGTCCACAAATTCGGCGCCATCCAGCATGGTCAAGTGGTCAGCCATACCGAAGCCAATGGCCGTATGGCATGTGGCTCCGTCCTTGGCATCCCGAAGATCCAACCGCAAATGGGCGTCCTTTAAAATGCGACGGGACAAAGGCGGGCTATACGCTCCGAAACAGGCGAACAACGGCGGCGGGTTACCAGCGCCCACGGGTTCCAATGCATCGAGTATCCGGACCAAGCGATTGTCGACACTGGTCAGCGTTGCTTGCATGTCTATATCAAGCACGGGTCGGACAATCTCTTTGGGCCACATTTGGGTGACTTCCTGCTCGAAACGCTCCTGAAAGGCCTCGAAGCTTTCCGCAGCGACGGTCATGCCTGCAGCGGCCTTGTGTCCGCCAAAACGTATCAGGTGGTCTTTGCAGGCGGCCAGCGCTTGCGCCAGATCCACATGGTCGGTGCTCCGGGCAGAACCACGGCCAACACCGTTTTCGTCGAACCCCACCAATACCGTCGGGAGGCGATAGCGGGATTGGACTCGTGACGCCACGATCCCCAATACGCCTGGATGCCACTCGGGACGCCCGAGAACAATGGACTTTCGTTCACCGTTTCCTGCTTTTTCCAGGGATTTCTCGGCCTGTTTGACCATCTCAGCCTCGATGCGCCGCCGTTCCTTGTTGTCGTCATCGAGTCGCTTGGCCCATGATTTGGCCGAATCCATCGAATCGCTAAGCAAAAGCGCGACGCCGGCCTTGCCGTCGCCCATGCGGCCGCCGGCATTGATTCGCGGAGCCAGTTGAAACGCGATCTGTTCCGCCGTCAGCTCTGACAGATTCAGTCCGGCCACATGCGCCAATGCAGCGATTCCAGGGCGCGGATCATCACGCATCTGCTTGAGCCCTTGGGCCACGATAGCACGGTTCTCGTCGGTTAGCGGCATGACGTCGGCCACGGTTCCCAAGGCGGCCAAGTCAAGGTCATTCGGTTCGTCCAGAAGAGCCCACGCGAGCTTAAACGCCACCACGGCGCCGCATGCATGGGCCATGGGGTGATCCGACGTTTCGAGCATGGGGTTGATCATCACGGTAGGCCTACTCGGCTGGTCGCCAAGCTGATGATGGTCGGTGACGATGAGATCAATGCCCAGCTCCTGTGCCGCCTCACAGGCTTCCCGTGCCGTCGAACCATTGTCCACTGTGATAATCAGGCCTATGCCTTCGTCGCGTGCTGCTCTTACCCGATCCGGATGGAGCCCATAGCCTTCCTCAAGACGTTGCGGCAGGTCCCAGCAGCAATCGATGACCCCGAATCGCTGCAATGCCCGAAACAATATGGCGGTCCCCGCGATGCCATCCGCGTCGTAATCGCCATACACCAATACCTTTGTACCGTCCGAGCGCGTTTTTTCAACTAGGGCGACCGCCTCACCAACACCTTGCAGGATGCAGGGGGTGCTGATCTGATCGAAGGACGGATTCAGAAAGCTATGAGCATCGGCTACGGAATCAACGCCTCGCGCCATAAGGATAGGGGCCAAATGCAGGTCGATACCGGCCGCCTTTGCAAAACGCCTGGCAGCAACCGGATTGGGCGAAGGCAAACGCCAGTTATAGGTGTTTCCCTCGATGATGCTCACAATACCCTCCGGGCATAGTCCACAATGGCAGCCACCACCTCCTCAAGCGTCATAGCAGTGGTATCGATCCGGATGGCGTCCTCAGCTTGTCGAAGGGGGGAGGTGGCGCGTCTCTGGCTTTGCTCGTCACGTTCCCGAATCTCCAGGGCGAGCTGAGTCTCATCGACTTCGACGCCTTTTGCCCGCATCTCCGCGGCGCGACGGCGGGTCCGCTCCTCAAGGGAGGCATCGAGATAGACCTTGCACGGCGTGTTCGGAAACACCACGGTGCCCATGTCGCGGCCTTCGGCCACCGTGGGTCGGCGCGCGCCAAATTCTTGTTGCAGTCGAACCAGTTGCTCGCGAACTCGAGGGTTCTGGTCGATTTTATATATGAGGCGCGTCACTTCCGGAGTTCGAATCGCCTCGCTCACATCCTCGCCATCTACCGTCACCCGGGTTACGCCGTCGGGGGTCGAGATATCCAGATCCATCTCCCTTGTAGATGCCGCCACGGCCTCCGCATCGTCGAGATCAATGCCCTTGCGCATGGCCCGCCATGTCGCCGCGCGGTACATGGCTCCCGTGTCCAAAAACGCAAAGTCCAGGGCTTTCGCCACACGACGGGCCACGGTGCTTTTGCCCGCCCCCGCGGGACCGTCAATGGCCACGATCTGCCGGTTATTATTCATGTCAGTCGCCTTCTCAAGGTGTCGTTATCGGGTAGGAAAAACGGGCGTTGCTGATTGCTCCGTCGGTGATCGTAGCACGCCTTAGTCCCGCGCCACAATCGAGCCATCCGGTGTTCGGACGAAGGTTTGAACGGTTTCTTCGGACACCGCAGGAAGGTGGAAGGCAGCCGAAGGCGGGTTGGGCTGGGCCAAAAAAATCGGATCGGCGTAGATGGGAGTACGTGCAGCAAAGGTACCCGATATCTGTGCGGGGTTTTCCTGCGTGGCTTCTCGAAGGGCCATGAGCGCCGGCTCATTGGATCCGATTCGTTTCAGCGTCGTTTGTAGTTCATACCGGGCCGTGTGGGTTGCTTCTTCGGTTTCTGTGAGCCGAAGCCGTAGTCCTTCCATCATATCAATCGAACGCAACACAAACTCCGAACGGATCCTGGTGGCCAGAAGTCCCTTGGCATGCTGGTCCTGGAGGGCCTCGATAAGTTGGGTCACCAACTTGGCCCGGGGCTGATTGGCCGCTTTTTCGGTCAAAATGTTGTCTGCGGCCCGTTCCAGTTCGGCCTGTTCCCTTTGAATCTGCACCTGAAGCTCGGCCATCATAGCGTCGTATTCAAGACGCTGCTTTCGCGCTTGAAACAGGGCCGACGCAATGCGGTGATTGTCGCCTCCGTTGTTTTCGACATCCTGAGCCAACTCGATAGCGGACTCGATGGCCGTTCGAAGGTCATCGTCTATTGCGGGGAGATCGAGGCAGAATGTAAGCTCCCTGCGGACGGTCTTGAAATACCCCCCCGAAAGACGGTTCAGCCGTTCGGGCTCAACCTGTCCGGTGTAGTAGAGGGCATCGAGGTATTCCTCCGCGAGGTATGCCAACGCCGACATGGCTTCCGTCAACCGCCTGAGCACGTTTCGCCGTCGTTGAGCTGCTTGAACGGCCAACAGCCGGGGCTGGTGGTTGTCCGAGCAGTAGAGGTAGTACAAAATGTTGCCCGCATGTTCGTCCATTTCCGCATACAGGCGTTCCACGAAGGCCTGAAGAGAGGCCAATCGCCGTTGCAGCCCCCGGGCCATCAAGACGTCGCGGGCCACATCCGCCGGCAGTTTTTCGCCGTAATCGGCATAGGACAGCTTGCGACGCAGCACGATCCGGCTTTCGTTATCCAAACGTTGGGTAATGGGGCCGGTGGTAATCGTACCGCAGCTATGCAGCACACATCCTTGCACCGAGCCCTTGATGTGGATGGTTGGCGCGATATACTCGCCCAACACGGCGTCCCCCCCAATGCGGATGGTGTTTCCGGCGAAAACCTGCTTCGGGTTCAATGCCTGTCGGCAGTAGATGCTGCCTTGTTTGGAGATGACATGGGCGTTGTCGATGATTTTTCGGGAACGGATATCTCCCTCGCGGACCACGGCCATTCCGCCGATGTTCTCGTGGACCTCGATGTGCTTCGCTGCGGCGACCCGGCCCAGTAGAAAACCCTGAACGCAGCAGGATCCCGCTTCGGAGACTACCGCGGTTTTCTCCGGAACATAGTCCAACACCTTAACGTGACCTCGGTACCGCAAGACGGGCTCCGTAAAAGGCAGATGGATACCCGCAAAATGCTGGATGGTGCGTGGCGGAGACTTGGCGATGTCTTTTGATGTCAGGAACCGTATTCGGGCGCCGATGGTAGGCAAGGCCGGAGCCGGTTCGAGGGAGTTAAGTCGCCCTTTCACAGCCAATATAGCAGGTCGCAGTAACGGAACAATCCTGTGTCCAATCCCCGGGTCGGCTGCGGTAGAGGCAAACTCGTAGACCTTGAATAGAAAGGCCGCCTCATCCCATTGCACCGTATCGATACTGCCGGAGGCGAGGCCTTCGACCATGTCGCGCAGGAACCATTGGGTGCGCATGCCCTCGGTTTCCGGTTTGGGGCGTTCCGTTCGGGCGAGCCATGCTTCGATGGCCTCGGGAATGCTCGCCCATTCCGCCATCCGTGCCGATTCATGCTTGTGCCCCTCATAGCACAGGGCGGCAATGGCGATATCTTGAAGCGGTAGGGCGGTAGCTTCCTCCGGGGTCAGTCTGGCGACATAATCTGTGAGACGTCTGGGCATTGGGCTAGACGGTCGAGGCCGGCGCTGCCAGGGCTTCTGCAATGGCCTCGGGGTAGGGCGGGCGCAGAATGCCCCGTTCCGTAATCAGGCCCTCAATGAACTCTGCCGGCGTCACATCAAAAGCGGGATTGTACGCCTTGACGCCATCGGGCGCGGTTTGTTGTCCAAAACCATGGGTAATCTCA
>PWNM01000200.1 GCA_003557825.1 Candidatus Hydrogenedentota bacterium
ACAATTGGGGCCGCTCCATTTCACAGGATTCCCCAAAGAAGCGGAGCGCCATGGCCGTATGGTACGCTACGGCGTAAAGATAGGCATGGTTAAGCTTGGTGGGGATGGCATACCGGTACCCTGCTAGCAGGCCAAAGGTAACGAGCAAAAAAGTGGCCACAAACTGGATAGTGCGACGCCGTCGAACCCGGCGTTCGGCCATGGCCTCGGCGTCGGCCGCATCCGTTGTCGACGATGTATTTGAGGTGTCTTGTTCCATTGTCTAATGATAGCCCGACCCAAAAACCCATTGCTACGAGATGTATGCTTATGCGCATGAATGAGAATAGCATGTTCCTTCGAACCAGGCAACTCCTCTCCCGGGAATATACGGTATGACTCAAGCACAGCGCGAACCGTCCCGCATCCCACCCGAGGGGAATAATAGCGACAAACCTATTGCTGCCTTGCCCGGCATCGGCGACAAACGGGAAGAACAACTGGCCAACTTAGGTATTCGGACCATCCGGGATCTGGTCTACCACATTCCTCGGGATTACGCCGATCGACGAGAATTATCGGCGATTGCCGATTTGGTCGAAGGCGCCACAGCCACCATCGAAGCCGAGGTGGTCTCGGCACGGTCGCGGCATCTGCGACGCGGGTTTGCGCTGACCGAGGCCACCCTGCGCGACACCACGGGCTCGGTGCGGGCCGTATGGTTTGGGCGGGCCTATCTCGCACGGACCTTCAAGCCCGGTTCACGGGGCCTGTTCACCGGGCTGGTGGACCAATACCGGGGCCTGGTAATGAAGAACCCCGACTACGAATTCCTTACAGGCGACGAAGAGGACCGCATCAATACAGGTCGTATCGTGCCGATCTATCGCCTGACGGAAGGGGTGACCCAGCGCATGCTGCGGCAATGGATAACGCAAGCCTTGTCAAATGGGGCTATCGAACTGGATGACGCGCTTCCGGAACCGATTCGGCTCGAGCGGGGTTTTCCGCCCGTCGACGAAGCCATCCGCAATATCCATTTCCCCCCCGACCCCGAGACGGCGCACCACGCCCGGACCCGCTTCGCCTACGAGGAGTTGCTGGCGGTGCAGGCTGCGGTGTTGAGCGACCGTGCCGGCGCGGGTCATGACACGAGCGGCCTGGCCCATCAGACCGACGGCCCGCTACTCAAACGGTTCCATCAATCCTTGCCTTTTACGTTGACCGAAGGACAACGGGAGGCCATCGAGGCGATCCTTGCAGATATGGCTACGGCGCGTCCCATGATGCGGCTGTTACAGGGGGATGTAGGCTGCGGAAAGACCGTGGTTGCGCTCCATGCCATCGCGGCGGCGGCCGACGGCGGCTACCAAACGGCGCTCATGGCCCCTACGGAAATTTTGGCCGAACAGCATGGGCTGACCTTGCGCCGACTCGTGGCTCCCTTGGGCTTGCAGGTCGAGGTGCTAACCGGCAGTACGCCCGATGCCAAGGCGGTACGGGAACGCATTGCATCGGGCGAGACCCATGTGGTCGCCGGCACCCATGCCCTAATTCAAGACGCGGCCCGGTTCCACCGACTCGGATTGGCCATCATCGACGAGCAGCATCGGTTTGGGGTCATGCAGCGCGGGGCTTTACGCGACAAAGGCCCCATGCCGGATGTCCTCCACATGACGGCCACGCCCATTCCCCGAACGTTGGCGATTACCGTCTATGGCGGCATGGACCTCAGCATCATCGATGAACTTCCACCGGGGCGGCTCCCCATCAAGACCCGCCGAATTTCAGCGTCTAAGGTTGAGGATCTCTATCGCTACTTGCATCGTCAGGCTGCGGCGGGGCTTCAGACCTACTACGTGTGCCCATTGGTAGAGGAATCCGAATCCCGCGATCTGACGGCGGTCACAACCCATTTCGAGGAATTGTCCCATGGGCCGTTAGCGGGGCTTCGCACAGGGCTGTTGCATGGCCGCATGGCATCGCGGGACAAAGAGGCCGTCATGGAGCAATTCGCCGCAGGCGGCATCGATGTCCTGTTCAGCACCACCGTCATCGAAGTGGGCATCGACTGCCCCAATGCGACGACTATGGTCATCGAGGACGCAGGCCAGTTCGGCCTAACCCAACTCCATCAGTTGCGGGGGCGGGTAGGCCGCGGTTCGGAACAGTCCTATTGCTTTCTTCTCGGAAAACCCAAGACGCGCGAGGGCGTCGAACGGTTGCGCATCCTGTGCGAGAAGTCCAGCGGATTCGACATCGCCGAGGAAGACCTGCGCATGCGGGGTCCCGGCGAGTTTCAGGGGGTGCGACAAGCGGGATTGAGCGAGTTGCGGGTGGCCGATTTGGTCCATGATGTACGGCTCCTCGACGGGGCCCGAAGGGATGCGCAACAACTGCTTTTGGATGATCCCAGTCTCACCTGGCCTGCCAACAAAGCATTGGCCCGAGCCACGGCGCGCTTCCGGGTACTCAACGCTTGAGCTCCGCTGTTGGCGTCCGGATTCCGGGTTTCGGTATACTACGTTCTGTATCCCCGCGCAGGGGGCGTACCCCCGATTGACGCCTCCATCGTGTCCATTACCCACAAGCAAACACAGCAA
>PWNM01000272.1 GCA_003557825.1 Candidatus Hydrogenedentota bacterium
CGATGCACGTCTCGGGCTGACACTAAGCTATCCAAAAGGCGAAAGGGCGTTGGGTGGCGCCCACGCCACCCAACGCCCTTTCAAGGGGACTTATGTGTAACAGCTTTACAAAAATCTCATTATAAAGCTTATTCGTCGTTGCCCTTTTTGAACAGATCCTCAAATGGCCCAAGAATCATGTCCAGGAAACCGCCTCCGTTTCCGTTTTCGTCGCCGTTTTCATGCTCGTGTGCTTTGCGTACGGTAACTTGCTTGATGTGTTTCATTGATTGACTCTCCTTGGTTGTGCCGCCTCTGCGGCGTATTCTCCTAATAGCATGGATTGCCCCCATAAACTGCACAGATGGAGGACTCAAACAGATAATCCATGCCCCAACTTCACTTAGTCTACAACGGAGCTCGGTATTCGTTACACGCCTGCATACGATGAAGTCATATTTGGCGAAACTAGGCAATAAATGCCTTAGGTTGCCATGGCGGCCATGGCTGTGTACCATAGAAGGAAGCGATAACAAGAGTCTTATCCAGAATCGATCGGCAGGCTCTGTTGTTGTGAACAGAAACGATTGACATTAGGAGGATCTATGCGCGTAGTTACCGCGGCGGAAATGCGTGAAGCCGACCGACGGTGTATCGAAATCATTGGTATTCCCGGAGCCGTTTTGATGAATAACGCGGGCCATGAGGCGTTTATGGAGCTCAACCGCGGCCCTGTCGGCGTTGTCTGTGGCAAAGGCAACAACGGCGGCGATGGATTGGTGGTGGCCCGAATGGCCCTGCTGGTTGATTACGATCCGACGGTGATTTTGGTCGGGCAGCCCGAGGAAGTAAAGGGCGATGCGGCCACGTTTATGCAAGCCTATCTGAATCTGGGCGGCCGATTGGTTGTAGCCCCATCGGAAGAGGAAGCCGCTGCTGCCGTCGCTGGATTGGAGCACCAGGCAACAATTGTGGACGCCCTCCTGGGGACCGGCATCACGGGCGAAGTGCACGGCCCCATCCGGGCCGCGATCGATGCTTGGCCCCGGGTTCGTACCGTTTCTGTCGACCTTCCATCCGGCATGAACGCCGATACGGGCGAGCCTTGCGGGTGTTGTGTCCGGGCGGATGTCACAGTGACCTTTCAGTTTATGAAGACCGGCCTACGATATCCCGCCGCTCAGGAATATGTGGGACGCCTTCGCGTGGCGGACATCGGAATCCCGGAAGTGTGTGCCGATGATGAAGCCTGGATGCGGCTGCAGGGTACGGATTAGTCGGCCATGCGTGCCTTTGTCGCCATCGATCTCCCAGAGCGCATACGCATCCAGCTTTCCGAACTGAGTCAGCGATTACGGGTTCCTGGGCTGCGGGCGTCTTGGTCACCGCCTCAAAATCTTCACCTCACGCTGCGGTTCTTGGGCGATGTGTCCGATGATAGGCTGGCGTGTATCGGTGACCATCTGGATTCGGCCCTTGGTTCGATGCCATCATTTCCATTGCATATTGCAGGTCTGGGCGCTTTTCCCTCGCTCCGCAATCCCAGCGTGGTGTGGGTCGGCGCGGGACCCCTAGAGGGATGGTTGCAGGCCGTGCAAACCGCCGCTGAGCAAAGCGCCCGCAGTATAGGCCTCCCTCGGGAGACCAGGAAGTTTCACCCCCATATCACGCTGGCGCGCATAAAGGACCGGCAAGGGGTTGCGGCGCTGAAGTCCCGCATCGTAGCCGAGCGCGATATTGACATTGGCGAATTTTCGGTGCGCTGTGTATCATTGTACACCAGTCAACTGACGCCCAAAGGGGCAGAACACACGCCCGTACGAATCATCGAGCTACGAGGCTCAGCAAATGACGCACGTATGAATGACGCTATAGGGAACTCGGACAGGACCACCACGGAGGAGCAGGCTGATCATGATTGAATTCACGTGTCCCCATTGCGGGAATGTCATGCGCGTAGAAGATCATTACGCGGGCCGCTCGGGAAAATGTCAGCAATGCGGGAGTTCGGTGTCCGTCCCTATGGGCCATTCCATGAACGACAGCGCTTTCGGGTCTCCTCCTGTGGGTCCCTATGCCCATCCGCAGAGCATGCCTCGATCGGGTAGTAACAAACCGGTCCTGTGTTTGGTCTTTTCCATCCTTGGGCTCACGTGTTGTTTCCCGTTTTCTATCGTGGCCGTGATCCTGGGTCACGGAGCTATGAGGGAGACGATGAAGGGCGAATCGGACTATACCATGGCCCTGATAGGCACGATCATCGGTTACGTTAGTATCGGAATCATTGTCCTTGGGTTTGTCGTCTGGGCATTTATGATTCTACTCTCCTTCGCCCTAACCGCTGTCTAGGAGGAACTCGTTTTCCCGCACAATGCCGACCATGTTGTAGGAGATTGATTGCTAGTGAACATTATTATGCCGCTAATACGGCTGGTGGCAACCGCCCACACGCTCTACATGATGATGATCCTTTTACGGTGGCTAGGCCCGTGGCTCGAGTTGGATCTACACGGCCGCCGCTGGGCCTGGATTCCGCGGCTTACCGATCCACTGTTACATCGTTTGCGCCGAATCTTGCCCCATATGGGCCCCTTTGATTTTGCGCCGATTGCGGCGGTGTTGTTGGTCTGGCTGGCCCGGGAAATACTGGTAAGCGCGCTCATCTCTGGCGCCGTTGCTTAGTGTAGAGGCGGGCGAAAGGAAGTTTTGCTATGGGTGATTCGGAATTTTCACAAGACAGGGAAAATATGGTCCGATATCAGTTGAGCCGGCGGGGTATTCATGATGCACGGGTTATTGAAGCTATGCGCAATCTACCCCGACATCTGTTCGTACCTGAGCGGCTACGCGATATGGCCTATCAAGACCGTCCGCTCGATATTGGGCAAGGGCAGACCATTTCCCAGCCATATATGGTTGCGCTCATGACCCAGTTGCTCGAGCTCACCCCCGAGGATCGGGTGCTCGAAGTGGGCGCCGGCTCCGGATATCAATCCGCCATACTCGGATATCTCGCATCGGAAGTTTATACAATCGAGCGAATCCCGGAACTGGCGGATCAGGCCCGGAAACGGCTTGAAGAAGCCGCTATACCCAATGTAACCGTGCTGGTTGGTGATGGCACATTGGGGCATGAGAGCGCAGCGCCCTATGATGCCATCTTGGTAACAGCGGCCGCCCCCAGCATCCCTTCTGCGTTAAAACAGCAATTGGCGCAAGACGGCAGGTTGGTCTGCCCTGTGGGCGAACGCGGCGAGCAAATTTTGGTTCGGATTAGGCGTAAAGGAGAGGAATTCCCCATTGAACGGCATACGCCATGTATGTTTGTGCCTTTAATTGGCGCCGAAGGCTGGGGAAACTGACCCTCGGCGCCAAAAAAAGCAGCTAGCTTGTTGTCGTTACCGGCGGCTCTTACGGATCTCGTAGGGTTGAAGGCCCGATTCAATCGTCTGCGACACCAGGCTGCGGATGTCTTGTGCTGTCATGCCCGCAGCTGCACATTCGGCCACCGCGTCCATCAAGTGCTCTTGAACCATCGAACGCGTTTTCTCTTTGGCAACCTTTGGCGCTTTTTCTGCAACGGTAACGCCAACACCCCGGCGCGTATGCACCATCTGCAACAATTCGAGGTCGCGATAGGCCTTGGTCACCGTGTTGGGATTGACCCCCAACGTGGCGGACATCTCGCGAACCGATGGCAACGTGTCACCGGGTTGAAGTCTGCCTGATGAGATTGCGAACTGTACCTGGTTCTCAATCTGCACATAAACGGCAATGGGGCTGTCTAGATTGACACTGAACGGAACTTCTTTTGCCATTTTATCTCTCCACTGTTTCGGCGCTATGGCCTTCTGCCCTCTCCGGTCAATATACACATTGACCTAGAAAAACAATTGGTTTTTACCCTTCGCCCCTTGTTCGATCTCATCCCCATCTCTTGATCGATTTTCAGGGAACCTGGCTCGGCCCCTCTCACAATTGAGCCAAAACCCTGAGGGTAGACACCATAGCACGATATCCATCGATGATAGTATAACACGTTATGCGACTCCTAATAAAATCAAATTACATTGCGTATAACGGGTGCGCTGTCATTTTCATCCCTGCCCGGCCCGGTTCGGAATAGCTGCTTCACTAGTTGGATCTATGAATGCTCTATTCCTGAATGATGAAACATGGTTAACCCCTTCGGTATTCCATCGGAAAACGCAGCAAACGCGCAGTGGTGTGGTGACTCATAATCTGTTGGCGTTTCTAGTACGAAAATAAGGTTTCGCCAAACAAAACGGTCTTTGTATACGGTGACCTAAAGCCAGCGTTCAAACCATTCATCCGCCATGGCAAGTAATTCCGGCGAAAGGCCCTGGCCGGATGCGTGGGTCACATTCTCCAGGGCGTCCGGGGCGCCGAGTAATTTATAGATCTTGCGCGCTTTTTTCACCGCTTTTTCGCAACTTTTGGGGTTGGATAGATTGGGATCATTGAGTCCGGTGAGCAGCATCACGGGGCTGGGCGCAGCAAGGGCCAGGACATGCTCCCAGTCGAAGGGGAATTCCTTCTTCTCGATGGCATCGGCCAGCGTGGGCAAGAGCGCGACAGGGTCGTCTTCGATCCAGTGTTCTGGGTGGTCATCGTCGGCGAATCGCGTAAACGCATTGCTCGCCACACAAGCCTGAATTCGTTCGTCAAACGCTGTCAACATGAGTGCGTTCACGCCGCCCATTTCGTGTCCAATCACGCCAATTCGGGCCAAGTCGATTCCCCGGGTTTCGCAGAGGGCATCAATGGCATGAAAGTGATCCCATAGCATTTTGCCTAATGGCGTGAGATTCGGATGCTCTTTATACAACACCGACATATCAAACGGCCGTTTTCCCACGCCGGTGCGTTCGCCCATCGAGATGCAATCGGGTGCGATGGTGATGTACCCCCGTTCGGCGTAATGCTGGGCGAAGGCTAACAACGGATCGCCATCGATGCCGGATGATTCCTTCTTGCCCTGTGGAACGGCTGAATGACAGCATACGATCCCCGGCGCATCTTCCCGATCCTCGGGTACAAACAGCCAGGCCGCCGTCCGTTCCCAGTCCTCGACAAAGCAGTTGATGCGCTTGCGCACATAGCCCGCATCAAAGGATTCCTCATCGACCACCTTTACCTGGACGTCCGCGCGCTGTTCGGGCATCTCCCCGAGAAGCGACCGAATGACGGATTCACACTCGGGGCGGCTATTCCGCCATTGGGTCATGCTGCGTACTTTCGCGAGGTCTACCATGGTCTTTCCCATTTCCTCCTATGGTGGTTGTTAAAGCGGTCCGCGGACCGCTGCATCGTCATTGGGCCACGATTGTCAAAACGGGCTGCTTGCCCACACCCCGTCATGGTAGAGTCCCGTGGATGTCAGGTCAAATTGTCCGGACCTTTTTGGGACACCCCGTTCGGAGTCTAATGCCTTTTTCTTAAGCGTGGTTCCTGAGCGCAGTGGTCCTGTAACCTTATGTGAAACGCCGGTGTACGTGTGAATAGATGACAGTATAGATGACGATAGGGAGACTCGTGACAGAAGGCCCCTCTCATAATGGCTTACGTTGGGAGCAGTCCTCGCACGAGGCGGAAGACCGACCCAGCCAGATCGAAATGGAACGGTCATGGGCGATGCAGGCTCAGGGCGGCGACGACTCTGCCTATGAAGCGTTGGTTGAGCGGTATTCCGTGCGGATATTTACCCATGTATTGCGCATGGTGAAAAGCCGGGAAGAAGCCGAAGATATTACCCAGGAGGTCTTTGTGAAGGCCTTTCGCGCATTGGCCCAGTACGATGTATCGCGGCCCTTTCGGAGTTGGCTCTATGCCATTGCGACGAATGCCGCGCTAAATGCGCTGCGCACGGCGCGACGCCGGGGCGTTTCGATTGCGTTGGATGATGATGATCGCGCCGCTCACGATGCGATGGTAGCAAGTGACGACGGGCACGGCATCATCGCACGACGGGAACGGGCCCTTCGAGTGACTGATGCTGTCAAGGAATTGCCTCCTCGGTCCGCCGCGTTGGTGCATTTGCACTATTTTGAAGGGATGTCGATTCGTGAAGCGGCCGAAACGGTCGGTCTGAGCGAGGGCGCTGCCAAGGTGGCGTTGCATCGGGCCCGACGGGATCTACGCGAACGACTTGTAGACGAGGTGAAACATGACGTGTGACGAAATTCGCGAGGCGTTAGCCGCCGATTTTGACGACGGACATCCCCATGACGCAACCGTGCTGGCTCATGTCGCCCTATGCGCGTCATGCCGGCGCTACTCCGATAGCCTCGATGCCCTTGATGCATCTCTGTACGCTTTGCCTCTCGAATCCAATGCGCCCTTGATCGATGGAAGGAAATGGAACCGGGAGATAACTCCCTATACATGGCGAACACCGGTTTTTGCCGCCGCAGTGGCGGCTGCACTGGCCGTGGTTCTCGGCGCCCTTCTTCCCCTGCCCATTGACCCTGTCGAGTGGTTCCAAGCAGGCGCGCGATACGTTGCGGAGTTCCCCTCGATCCGAGAGATCGTCTTTTGGACGGGTGGGATGGCGGCGCAACTCTGGCAAATGGCATCCGTGCAGTTTTCGAGACTACCGGCGGTATCCCCAGAGGTTGCCTGGGGGGCAATCATCGGTTCGTTGTTAATCCTGGCCTTGTTCAACGGATATGAAGCGCAGCTAATGCAGTCTTGGGTGGGCATGCGCCACCAGGTTCTGCGGAGGAGACCAAAATGAACGCTGTACAACAGCTCATCCAAATCATGGCAGCGGGCGCAACCGATGGAGGAGCCGAACTGCCGGGCATATTTGAACAAATGACACGGTCAATAGGGCTGCTGGCTCTCGCCGTCCTGGTGCTTGCGGTTAAGGCGGGATTTGTGGCGATGGCCCTGTGGTATGCCACCACCTGTCCGCGTTCGGCGGATCGCATGCTCCAGTTTTACCAAACGCAGGGCCGACGCTGTATTGTGTTGGGCATCGTCAATCTGGTGGTCGTGCTGATCCTCATTTCCGTACTTGTGGCGACGCATATACTCGGCATTTTGGGCATTTTGCTGTTCATTGCGCTACTGGCGTTCGTGGTTGCAGGCTACGGGGCGGCCTATCGTAGTCTTGGGGTGCGGATACGGCCCGAGTCGGACGCCGTCCAGGCGGTTTTGCGGGGCGGCATCGCTGCGGAGTGCGCCTTTCTCATGCCCGTTTTAGGTCAGCTGCTGTCCTTGGGGATGCTCCTTCGTGGACTGGGAGCGGCGGTCCTGACCGCATTATCAGCGCGCAAACCGGAAGAGCAGCCGCCTGAAGCGTGACCGCTTTACGAGGTCTCTTCGAGACCGAAGATGCGTTTGACGAGGTGGATTACCGTACCCGGATCATGATGGGTGATCTCATGCTTGATGTGCGTCATGGGACGCTGCAGGATATTACCCACGATGCGCTCCGTGAGGTACCGAATCTCATGCTGTTGTTTTTCGGTGAGGTCGGGTAGGCTGGCCAGGGTTTTGTCGAGCTCCCGTTCGCGTATGGCATGAAGCTCCTCGGCCACCGAGACGATGGTAGGCTCGGCCAGCAGACCCTTCATCCAGGCCATGAATTGGCTGACCCCCTGTTCAACGATGGCCATGCAGGTGTCGATCTCGCCATGACGCGCGTTGAGGTTCTGGTTCACCACAGCCTCGAGATCATCGACGTTATACAGATAAACCCCATCGACTGTATTGGCCGCTGCATCGACATCCCGTGGAACCGCAATGTCGATGATGAACATGGGCCGGCCTTTTCGTATGGTCATGGCCTGTTCAAAATGGCGCTGATACAGCACCAGGTCGGGGGCGCCAGTGGCGCTGATGACGATATCGGCCTGATGGAGATACTCCGGCAATTCGTGAAACACGAGGGGCTCTCCATGATAGGCCTCAGCCAGAGCTTGGGCCCTGTCTTTGCTCCGGTTTGCAACCAGGACCTTACCCAGACCGCGCGACATTAGGTTACTGAGCGTCAGGCCGCCCATTTCGCCGGACCCGATGACCATAACCGTTTTTCCATCGAGCGCGTCGAAGATCGACGAGGCTAAGTCCACGGCTACGGAACTAATGGACACCTTGCCTTCGCCCAATGTGGAATGGGTGCGGACGTTTTTCGCCACCGCGAATGCCCGTTGGAACAAGGCGTTCATGACCTTGTCCGTTGCCCCCTCGCTTTGCGCAGCGAGATAGGCCTCCTGAACCTGACCCAATACTTGTGCTTCGCCGATGACCATGCTGTCGAGGCTTGCGGCTACCCGGAATATATGCTCGACGGTCTCACGGCCTTCGTATTGATACAGCGCGTCTCGAAACTCGGATTCGTGAATCTGGTGCCATTCACTCAGAAAGTGCCGGATGATTGCGTGCAGCCGTTCGGTAGGCTCGCCGAAATCGTGGTGTAGATACACTTCGACCCGGTTGCAGGTACTCACAATCACCGCCCCGGAATTTTCGAGATGGCGACGTAGCTCCCACAATGCCACGGGAATGGCTTCTTCGGAAAAGGCAAGGCGTTCCCGGAGATCCACGTGACTGGTATGATGATTTAGCCCGACAACAACTAGACTCATGAATGGGTGACTAACACGTTCCTTTCTGCTTACGGCTTTATAATGAGTTCCCTTTGCCCGGCGCCGTAGTCGTTAGTGCTTGTCCCGTACTGAACAGATCATTGTACACTGCAGGCATTGATTTACGCTATCTTTAGGAGGCGCTTTCTGTTCGGGTTGCCTCGGGCGTATAGGCGCAATAGGGTTCGGGGGCCATAGGGTCTCCTGTGACGGCATGCGCCCGAGCGCGACATCCGCCGCACCAATTCCAGTATTCACAGATGCCGCAATCGCCTTGGTAGAGCGTGCGGTCGCGGACTTCACCAAAGAGGGGCGATTCATCCCAAATCGTCCCAAAATCGTAACTCGACTCCCGCAAATCGCCCGCTTCCTTATCCAGAAATCCACAGATCTGAACGGAGCCCACATGGCTGATGAATGCGAACCGGATGCCGCCCATGCATCCCTTCGACATGGCATCGAGACCATGGGTCTGCGGCGTAACGGTTCGGCCTGCTTTGGCCTCGCGTTGCCGTAGAATGCGGTAATAATGGGGCGCGCACGTCGGTTTGAAGGGGATCGCGCTTGCACGACTCAGCTCGTAGATGCGATGCAGCATGCGCTCATATTCCGCGGCATCAAGCGATTCGTCTCGCAGGGCAGTCCCACGACCGGTCGGTACCAGCAAAAACGGGTGAAAGGCCACTGCGCCCAACTCGATAGTCAGACTATGCAAGGCCTCAATCTCATCGGCGTTCTTCCGCGTTATCGTTGTGTTGGTCTGAAAGGGCAGGTCGGCACGTTTTGCCGCTTCGATACCTTTCAATGTCGCCTCGAAGGCTCCCGGAACGCCCCGGAATGCGTCGTGGCGCTGGGCGTCCTGCCCGTCTATGCTGACGCTTATACGCTCAATGCCGAGGGCCTTGAGCTCCCGGGCACGTTCTTCGGTGAGCATCACGCCGCATGTAGCCAATACGGGCTTCAAGCCCAAGGCCGCCGTTTCGGTAATAATGGCATCAAGATCCGGTCGAAGCAGGGGTTCGCCGCCGGTGAGGATGATAATCGGTTTGAACCGCGCGGCAATCGAGGCCAGTGTCTTGCGAACCTCATCCAATGTCAGTTCATTCTCGTATGACTGATCATGTGCTGCGGCCCGACAATGCTGGCAACTCAGAGTGCATCTGCGGGTTATCTCCCACGCAATAAGCCGCGGCCCGGAGTCGGCCTGACTATGTCCCGGATGGGTCATTTATCCTCTCCTTTATCAAAATAACGCGGGGCCGTCTTCTTGTACTCCCGGTTGCTGAAAAGAACCGCATAATCGGGAGCTCCGGCTTCTTGGGCCAACTCGGCCACAAGCTCTCGGACCTGGTCTTCCGAGGTTCCATGAACCATGGCGAACAGGTTGTACGGCCAGCCCGGCCGACGGGGGCGTCGGTAGCAGTGGGTCACTTCGGAACGTTCGCATAACACCTTAGCCACGGCATCAACCTCCCTATCGGGAACGTTCCATACGCTCATTCCGTTGGCCCTAATACCGACTGCTCGGTGATTGACTAGGGCGCCCATGCGCCGGATGATTCCTTGATCGACCCATTCCCTAAGTCGTTCCATAACAATTTGTTCCGAAACGCCCACCGCCTTGGACAATTCCCGATAGGGACATTCAACGAGCGGAAGCCCTCCACTCGTGAGTCGGATAAGCTCTTTTTCCCAAGGAGCAAATGGGCCCATCACTGCCCCCCGGACAGATCAAACCGGACGTGGATCTTGTAGGTCTTTTCCGATGGGAACGATGCCGCC
>PWNM01000633.1 GCA_003557825.1 Candidatus Hydrogenedentota bacterium
ATCGGGTTTGTGTTCCCGTCGCCGAGCCGCTTCCAGCTCCTCGCCCTTCAATACGCTGTAAGCTTTCACCTGCTCAGGCGAGGGACGATGCCAAGTCGCAGGGGGCGCCTCGGGCGCAAAGGCCTGCCGTATGGCTTCGAGATGGCCAAATCCGTGACTGCGGCTGGGTTCGATAAACGAGCCTTCGCCCCATTCGTTCCAGGCTTCAACCAAAAAGTAAGGCAGCTCATCGGGGATCCGCATCTTGCCTGCCTCCAAGGTGACCTTGAACAAATCCGCCGTATTGCCTGTACGGACCCAACGATGATCCGGATTTCGGTCATGGGCAAGGGTCCGAGGCGTACTATCCCATCCGGACTGGGTACCGATTAGGAATGGCAAGCGCGCCGTTTCGATGATCCGATCCCAATGCGAAGGGAGGGCATCGACCAATTCGGAATAGGGAGCAGCGCCGGGTAAGCCAAAAGGCGTGTCCGTGGTAAGATGAGCATAGCTATATCCGGTAATGACATCGCCGATCTCGATATCGGCAATCCGCAAAGGTGCGTTATCCACATGGATAAGGAAAAGGTCCTTCAATCCATGATCGTGGCAAATCGCATTAAGTTGGGGCAACACATCCGCAGCGAAGGCTTCTTCACCACCATTTGCTTCGAAGACGGACCGGATATCCCAGATCATCAATACAGGGCGTCCATCGATGGTGAGGTAATTGGGCCGAGTGAAATAGTGTTCCGCCATGTAGGCCATCATTTCGATCAGCGCTTCCGCAGAGAAATCTAGCGGTTCCCGCCAATCAAGCCCGTGATTGCACCAATGGATGCAGAAATCCATCTGCTCGTTGTACTCGGCTTCGAGAAATCCCTTTTCCAGAGACCAGCTCAGCCGCTTTTCACCGGCGTTCCAATACCAATCAAAGGCAAACCATGAGATGCCTGCTTCAATGGCCCATTGAATATGCCAGTCGTTCACTTCGGGCAGGGAATCGTCGTAGAACCCCAATACCGGTCGAGGGTGGGCGAATTCCGCAATCAGCCGCCATTCACTCTCTTCGTCGTGGTTCGGGTAGTCGTAGTCCGTTGTGCCTTCGTCCCGATACCATCCCGGAAAAATATACACGCCCACGCGGGCCTCGGTTTCAATGGGTTGGGGCGGGGGTACGCTATCCGGCATGGGCGGGGCCAAGGCGCGTAGGATTTGGTTGTTGTTCTCAACCGCAAGCCAGAAATCCTCGCCAAAGGGAGGATGGGCCTGTTCGAAACAGTCGTAGCTCCACATAATCCATCCCCGAACACCACGTGCCTCGGCGGCTTTTATCCAGGTCTGAAGCGATTCCACGGCCTCGTCCAGCGTTTTCTGTTGTCTAAGGAGTCCAAACTCCTCCATTAGAAGGGGTTTATCCGGCAAGACAGTAATGCCAAATCCTTCGAACAGGGCATCCATGCCTTCTTCGCCGGTCTCTGCGACAAAATGGGGGTAGAGCTGCAAGCCGATATAGTCGAGGTCGGACCCGAACAGAGCGATTGGGTCATGAAATCGAGGATCGCCGGGGAAGGGTTCCGAAGGAAACAGATCGATGCCGACCAACGCATCGGGCGCAACCGATTGGATTGCAGCGCTCATCCGATTGCAGAACGTGACAAATCCTTCCCGCATCATAGCGTGGGCATCATCTTCGTTCGCTATGGTATACGACCCGGCTATCGTTTCAACCTCGTATGGCAACGTTTGGGAAAAGGGGGGATGGTTCCTGGTGAAATACCATTCGCTGAGATCATACCCCAATACCGCGTTCATGGGCGCACCAGCGTCCTGTAGGGCAAGGACGAATTCCTTTAGAAACGCCTCTCGAAAGGCCACGGCTTCTTCCGCCAATAATAGCCAGTTTGAACCGCCGAAGGTTTCCGGGGCCGGGTTTTCCGGATGACGTGCCGGAATATAGATCGGCATGACCACTAATGTCTGCATTCCGTGGTCCCGGACTCGTCGGATGAAACTCGCCAGATTATTCATATAATCCATCGATAGAGCGCCGTCCTCTTCGACGACTTCAAAGCCGTTGATAAGCACTCGAACGGTGTTATAACCGTACTCCCCCATGGAGGCCAAGGCGTTGTTGGCCCGATCCAGGTCGAAGTAATCCGGACTGAAGTTGGCATGGGGGCTGCCGGGCAGCAATTCCTCTTCGAGCCGAACAAAGCTGAAGCCGGCGGGTTGGAACGATTCCCCCGTGATGCGGTCGTAAAACTCGTAGATGCCATCCTCGCCTTGTCGCGTTCCAATGCGGTGTCCGGCAGGTTCTCCCGTTGCGGCGCAGGCCGCCATGGCCATAAGGGCTATCCAGGTCATAAATTGTTCTCCTCAGTTGAGTGGTTTGAAGTTCCGGTGATAGTAGTGGCCGCTGGAATCCATTATCAAGTATACTTTCATCGCGAAGCAGGGCTATGGCGCATGATTGGGGGCAACGAGCCGCCGATTAACAGATGGGGGAGCAAATCTTGGCGCGTGATTGGACACAGCTGCATCATGATGTGGCGTTTGGGAAATCGCAGGGCAAAATCATATGGCAG
>PWNM01000525.1 GCA_003557825.1 Candidatus Hydrogenedentota bacterium
CTTGAGTGTAGGCCCAACCGGGGAGATACACAATGACACGCGCCCTGTCGCCGAGGTACTTCCGGGTCATGTTGATGGTGTTGTCCATTTGGTGGCGCATCAGACGCCGTTTGCTGTCGCGGTACCATACGAGCATGTCGTGCCAGAAAGGCCCCCGAGCCCACGACGTACCCGGCAGAGGAATTGCGACCTCTTCCCAATTCGCAAAGGCGTTATCTTCATCAAGCCGCCATGCTTCATTGGCCGCGCCGATACTTGCATAGCGTACCGCCATTGTGCGGCGGAAATCGGCCTGCGCCGCCGGTGAATAACACCAATAGGCTTCTTCATGACCTTCTCGCCCCAGGGTCCAGTTAGCTGGATAGAGTCCTTCCGCTGCCGGGCCAAGGTCGGCGCATACCTCATCAATCTGGTCCAGAATGCCTCGTTCGCTCAGCATGGCCATCTGCTCGTCGGCCGCTTTACGGGTCCGTTCCTCCAGTTCGGTATGCCAGGGGCCGAAGTGCCAATTGGAAACGCCGTGTTCATCGATCATGGCCTCGTCGGGCCGCCCATAGTCCGAGGGTAATCCCAGTACATACAGGATGAACTTGATCCGCAAACGAGTCCGCTGAAGTTCGTCGATTAGCGCACCCGTCTCCCATCCCGTCTGCACTCGGATCATATCGATTCCCAAGGATTCGTAAACAGCCAAACGCTGCCGGATACGCTCCGCGTCATGGGCATAATACGGCGCATACTCGGTGATGAAAAAGCGCGAGATGTCTTTGTTACGCGTCACCGCCCTGGCCATCGGAAAACCGCTCGTTGCCCCAAGTATCCCCAACCCAGACGTTAGAAGAAATCGTCGTCGGTTCATGCTGATCATATGCCAAGCTTATACTCCAGTTGGTTATGCATCATGACGTCATGTAGTGGTTTCACGACGCCCTATTCACAGTCCACGTCTTTCCGCAGTTTCTTCAATTGGCCTCGGTGTTCCCTGTCGTCGACCGCCGCAGAGCATGGATTCCTGAAGGTCGGCCTTAAGACGTGCCAATATCTTGCTGATTTCATGCTAAGGGAAAAACCGTCGCACATAATCATTGGCCCGTCCGGGCGCATCGGGATCATTTTTGGGCATGGATTCAAGGCCCGCCATGATGTGTTCACTCCGGTCTTCCAGTGTTTCAATTGCATTCAATGCGGTGATCGCGGTGTAGGCCCCCTGTTTCTCCGGATGGGCCAGTTCGGTCAGAACCCCTTCGGCCGCCTCCCCATCGTCGGAGTCGCCAAACATCCCAAGCAGTTCCGCCGCCACGATGCGCACGTTGGGGTTGTCGTCCTCCATCGCTTCACGGACACCTTCGGCTACGTGTTCATAGGCCGATGCACCCCGGACCAAAATCCCCGTGAGCGCCCAATACCGAATCGCCGGATCGGGATCGTCAAGGGCGTCCGCAAGCAACGGAATCGCATCCTGCGAACGATCTGCGGCCAACGCTGCCGTATCAACGATACGCTCGATGGGATACCGTTCCGGGTCATGGGCCATTTCATAGATCGAGGTTCCCTCGTCGAGTTCCCACACCGGCTTTGTCGAGCCTTTGGCGCGTCGATGCATCTCGGCTTCCGGTAAAAAGCCGGCATCGCGGATCGCCATGACGTGATCACGATGGGCCTGGCGGAGTTCGTCCAGGATAGCACGATGCTCGCTCGATTCGACCAGGTTGTGAACCTCATCGGGATCGGTTTCGAGGTCGTAGAGTTCTTCCGCCGGTTTGGGTTCCCAGAAGAACGTCTGTGGCGCTTCCAGGACGCCTTGGTGGTACAGGTCGTGCCAAACCTGAGTGGTTTCGGTTTGGAACATATAGCCAATATGCTGGCCATAGATCCGATGGGGCATGTAGTTGCGGACATAGATATACCGGTCGTTTCGTACCGATCGCACCATGTCGTAGCGCTCGTCCATTCGGCCCCGGAAGCCAAAAAGATACTCCCACGGTTCCGCTTCATACGGCCCCATAAAGGCCCGGCCTTGCATCCAGTTGGGCGGCTCGATGCCGGCAAGACTCAACACCGTCGGCGCAAGATCGACGAAGGAAACCGGACGGCCCGTTGCTCCTCCAGGGGTATAATCCATTGGAGCCAAATGCCGCCATTTCTCGGGCACATATACCATGAACGGCACGTGGAGCCCCGAGTTGTAGGGCCACCGTTTATGCCTCGGCATGCCCGATCCGTGATCGCCATAGAAAAAGACGATGGTGTCTTCCATCAACCCTGCCTCTTCGAGCTCGGTGATCCGCTCGCCGAACCAGGCATCCATTTGCGTAATCGAATGATAGTATTGCGCCCAATCGCGGCGGACTTCAGGCGTATCGGGATGATACGGCGGCAGGGGCGCATTGTCGGGACTATGATGAGGCAGATCCGTACGATTTCGGATATGACCCTCGTGGCTTTGGGTATCGTTGAACACGGCGAAGAACGGTTGCCCTTCCGCGCGGTTAGCGTAGTGCGCCTCGCGCGATGATGCATGCCA
>PWNM01000487.1 GCA_003557825.1 Candidatus Hydrogenedentota bacterium
GTGGAAACTGGGAGCCTCACCCACACCATGGGCGCATCGGACCGCCGGGGTGGACCCAATTGGTCGGTGTTAGGCTGGGGGGCGAAAATGGCAACGTCCGTCCAGCCAAGGGTATCGTCGAGCCATGGGCAAATCAAATCGCCCGGATAGACTCAATTAGTCGGCTTTAGCCGACGCAGTCTTAGCATCCGCCTTGGCGGAGTGGCAAGGGAGCGAACGGAAATGGAGCCGGCTTCAGCCGGGCTTCTCGGGAAGCTCCGGCCGAGGGGTATATAAAATGAATGGGGATAGCGACGGTCCAATGATAGGCGCATCGGATCGATAGGGATAGACTCAATTGGTCGACTATGCCGGGGGCGAAAATGGCAACATTAGCCTAATCATGGACGTGTTGGAACGCTAGGCTGGGATTGGGATTAGTCGGCTTTAGCCGACGCCGTCTTAGCACCCGGCTTTAGCCGGGGTGGCAAGGGAGCGAACGGAAATGGAGCCGGCTTCAGCCGGGCTTCTCGGGAGGCTTTAGCATCGTGTCTTCAGGCAGTACCCACGTTTTTTCGGAACTCTATTATCATGTCACCTGGCATTGTCACGGCGACAAACCGTTGCTCCAGGGGGAGATGGCGGCGGCTCTGCGTCAAAATCTGCAAACAACCTGTGCAAATGCACATTCCGGTGAAACTGATCACCTATTCCGGAGGAAAATGATCGCCTGTTCCGCTTCAAACTGATCAGGTGTTCCGACGCTATCGGATCGGTTGAGTGAGTCGGAGCGAAGCGACGCGGGTGATTCAACTGTGCATCAATCGTACGAGGTTTATTCCGGGTTGTGCAAGCCTTCCTTTTTTCTCATGGAGTCGCCCTTTAGGGCGAGGGTGTGTGCGTTGTGCACGATTCGGTCGAGGATCGCATCGGCAATGGTAGGGTCGCCGATGGTATCGTACCAGTGTTGGGGTGGCATCTGGGCGGCAATGAGGGTGGAACGACAGGCGTAGCGGTCCTCTGCGATCTCGAAGAGGTCTCTTCGTTGTTCGTCCGTCAGGAGCGCCGTTGGCCAGTCATCCAGGATCAACAGGTCGGTTTTAGCCATGGCATTCATGAGTTTGGGATAGCGCCCATCGCCTTTGGCCCGGGTAAGTTCCTGGAAGAGCCGTGTGATGCGATGGTATTGGACGGAAAACCCCTTGCGGCATGCTTGGTGTCCCAGGGCGCAGGCGATATAGGTTTTGCCGGTACCGGTGGGACCGGTGACGATGCAGTTATGGTGGTTGCGAATCCACTCGCATTCGGCCAGGGCCACCAGGGTGGTCTTGGCAAGTCCCCGGGGCTGTCGGTAATCGATGTCTTCGATGGTAGCCGGAAGGCGGAATTTGGCATTGCGTAAGCGGGTTGCGAGACGGCGGTTATGCCGCAGGGTGTGTTCGCGGTCCACAAGGAGGGCCATGCGTTCATCAAAACTCAGGTCGTCGTAATGAGCGCTCTGGAGTTGCTCTTGGTAGGCCGCGTACATGCCATCGAGCCGGAGCTGTTTGAGTTGGTCCAGGGTTGGATTGGTAAGCATGAAGGGTTTCCTTTCGGTTAGTTGGAGTGGTTGTAATAGTCAGCCCCGCGCACATTGGCGTGTTGAACGGCGGGGGATTGCGAGGGTTGTTCCGGCAGCGGTTTTTGGTCAAGTCCCTGCCGGAGAATGGATTCGATGCTTTTGTACCCGAGACTCTTGATGGCCAGAGCGCGCCGACAGGCGGCATCGAGACGTTGGTTGCCGTAGTGTTTGCCCAAACGCAGAATACCCAGACAGGCACGAAAGCCTTGATACGGATGGGGACGCTCGGCAATGAGTTGTTCCAACAATTGCGCCACATGTTCGCCGCACTTGCGCCCCCATCGAATGATTCGTTCGGGCGTCCAATCGGCATATTCCCGATGGCTTTTTGGCATGTGCTCTTTGACGGTGGTAAAACGCCCCTTTTGGAAACTTCGTGGGTGAGCGGCTACGCGTTTGCCCTTGAAAAAGACCTCGACGACGCTCTGGGTGCTCCGGACGTCGACTTTCTCTTTCACGAGGCGGTAGGGCACGCTATACCGGTGCTTATCCACCTCGACGTGGTAATCCACATGGACGGTGGCCTGTCTCCATTGGGCAAACTCGTAGCGCGTGGCCGGCAACGGGCGCAGGGCGGGTCGATCTACCTCCTCAAACAGGGAGCGACGGCATCCCTCCAATTTCTGGAAAGGCCGTGCGTTATACTCCTCGAGTTTTTCGTGAAGTACCCGGTTCAGCTCGGTGAAACTGAAAAACGTACGGTCTCTCAACGGCGCTAGAATCCGACGCTCGACTCCCTGCACGGCATTCTCGACTTTGGCCTTATCTCGGGGCTTGAGCGAACGCGCTGGTATTACGGCGCACCCGTAGTGACGCGCCCAATCGGCATTATGTTCTACAGCACATAATGCCGATTATGTGTCGTTGTCTTTTATGTTGCGTAGCAGGTTGCTCTCCCATGATTCAATGGTTGTTGCCGCCTTCGAGCGCACATAATTTGGAGGGTCTGTAAGTTCACAAGTTTTTCA
>PWNM01000530.1 GCA_003557825.1 Candidatus Hydrogenedentota bacterium
CCACGGGACGGCGGTCGACGGGTTGCCGGTTCAGAGTGGCCTGGATGCGTTCGCGAGCGTTCATGTTATCGTACTCCCTGGTTGTGCGTTATGGACCTCCAGAATACCGCATTCGGGGGCCGAAGGTCTTTCAGAGAGCGTAGCGTAATCCATCAACTAGAAGGAATGCTTGGTTGCTTCCGACCTATGCGGTATGAACCCGATAGGTTCAACCATCATGCAACCCGGATGGCCTCCGATGGATGATAACCTGAACATCACGTTGGTACGACCGATATAGGAGAGGAACACAATGACAATGATGCGGTGTACATGCATAAGTATGGTAGGGATGATGATCATCTTTGGGGGATTAGCCGGAGCGGTCGAACCCATTAGACCGGTTCCGGTCATTCACTGTACCGACCTGTTTCACCCCCACGACGATTTTGACGATGTCCTTGATCTGATGGCCGTGGTTGGGCTGCATCGTCGAGGTGACATCGACCTGCGAAAAATTGTACTGGATCAGCCCGAGGTTCAGGCTGAACGTCCCGGTAGCGTGCTGGTAGAACGGCTCAATGACATTACGGGGGAGGACATTCTGAGCGGCATCGGTCCCGAGTCCATACTTTCGGCCCTTCGTGAAAGCGATGAGCCTGTGGTGATCACCATCGTGGGTAGTTTGACCGATTTATTCGAAGCGTATCAGGCCGACCCCGCTCTTTGTCGTGAGATGATCCGGGCTGTCTGGGTGTTCGCCGGCGATGCGCAGGCCGATCCTTCACGAGATCACCGCGATGGGACGGACTGGTTCGAGAGCGGTCTGGAATACAACGTGGCTTTGAACCCGGAGGCCTTTATCGGGGTGATGCGATCCGAGTTGCCTATCGTATGGATCCCCTGCTATGACGGCGGCCTCGTACACGAGCACCAAGATGGCATCGACATGGTTCATGGAAGCTATCACATGGCCCAGTATAAACAATTGCTTGATCAGGCCAGCCCGGCGGTTCGGGAGTTTTTCATCGAGGCTTTGTCGTCCGAACGCCCCGAGGGCGGACTTTATGAATGGGAGACCGTTAAAGAACACTGGAAGTCATTGTTCGGCGTAGGCATTTTTCAGGCCATTGCTCGCCCCGATGAGGATTATCCTTTCGAGTTCATCGAAGAACACATTACCGTTCATGACAACGCTACAATCTCGCGTGGCGAGGGACGATCGGTCCACCTATTTAAGCGGACGGACCAGATCGGATTCTATGATCGCATGACTGCCCTCACGGCGGAGTTGATCGGAGCAGTTGATCCAGCTGATTAGGCTGGCGTGAAAAGGGATCCTTGCGAAAATGCACTTTCCTGCGCAAAACCGGTATGATAATCGACCCTTTCGGGCGTTGGATGCGTCCGGGATGACAACGCCAGGAGATAAAACATGGGTAAAATCACACGGGCAATCCTGAGTTGCCACGACAAAACGGGTATTGTCGAGTTGGCGAACGTGTTGCGCGAGTTCGAGGTCGAGATCATCAGTACCGCGGGTACGATGCACGTCTTGAAGGAAGCCGGCATCGAAGCCATCAGCATTGCCGACTATACCGGCGTGCAGGAAATGATGGGGGGCCGCGTGAAATCGTTGCACAGCAAGGTCCATGCGGGATTGTTGGGCATTCGCGATAGCAAGCTCCACACGGAGCAGCTTCAATCGGCCGATTATGAATGGATCGATCTGGCGGCCATCAATCTCCACCCCGTAGAGACCGTCATCAACCAGCCGGGCATCACGCTGGACGAGGTCATCGATCAAATCGATATTGGCGGGGCGACCATGATTCGGTCCGCGGCGAAGAATTTTCGGTATGTTACGGTCGTGGTCAACCCGAACCGCTACAGCACCATCATCCACGAGATGCGGGCCCACGATGGCGAGGTGACCTTTCCTACGCGGTTTGCCCTGTCCCGTGAAGCCTTTGCGTGTACGGCTCATTACGACCAGGTCATCGCGGATTACCTGGCCCAGGTGGAACTGAAGGAGGAGTAACCGGCGCAGCGGGCCGTTGTTTGAAAGGAGGCAGGGGTGAAGGTCTTGGTAGTAGGTTCCGGAGGACGGGAACACGCGTTGGTATGGAAGATCGCGTCAAGCCCGTTGGTTGAGCGGGTATACTGCGCGCCGGGCAATGCGGGCATCGCGTCCCATGGCGAGTGTATTGATATCGGCGTCAATGACTTCGACCGTTTGGTGGCTTTTGTGCGGAAGACGGCCATCGATCTGACGGTGGTAGGCCCCGAGGATCCGTTGGCCCGGGGGATTGTGGATCGTTTCAACGACGAAGGCTTGCCGGTTTTTGGACCGAGCAAAGCTGCAGCGCGACTCGAAGCGAGCAAGCAATTCGCCAAGGACATCATGGCGCAGAATGCCATCCCTACGGCAATCTCCGAGGTGTTTACCGATCCCGACGCGGCCATCGCCTATGTACGAAGCCAAGGGGCGCCTATCGTGATAAAGGCCGACGGACTGGCAGCCGGCAAGGGCGTGACCGTGGCCCATGATACCGAAACAGCCGAGCGCGCCATCCGCGAAGCCA
>PWNM01000617.1 GCA_003557825.1 Candidatus Hydrogenedentota bacterium
CTGCGCCATGCCCAAGAGGTGTGTCACCTGGCGGGGCTGATGGCGGCGGAACTGGGCATGGACGTCCAAGAGGCCAAACGGGCCGGGTTGATCCATGATATTGGTAAGTCGCTGAACCATGAGATCGAAGGGTCCCATGCAGTTATCGGCCACGACTTTGCCCGTCGGTATGGCGAAAACGAAGCCGTGGCGAACGCCATTGGGGCGCACCACAATGAAATGGATAAAACAAGCATTGTGGCGATTTTGGTGCAGGCAGCCGATGCCCTTTCGGCGGCCCGACCCGGAGCCCGACGCGAGACCATCGAAACCTATGTCAAACGGCTCGAACAGCTCGAGGATATCGCCAAGAGCTTTGACGGCGTCGAGAAGTCGTTTGCTCTGCAGGCCGGCCGTGAAATCCGCGTGGTAGTATATCCGGACAAAGTGTCGGATGCTGAGGCGCAGATGCTGGCCCGCGACGTAGCGCGTAAGGTTGAGAACCAAATGACCTATCCCGGCCAGATTCGGGTGACCGTCATTCGCGAGACGCGAGCATCACAAACCGCCAAATAGCGCTTGTCGCGATGGGGCGGCCTACGTAGGCATCCCCAGCCTTTTATTTATTGGATACCATCAGGGGGACCGAGGCGGTCCTCCTGATGGTTTTTCATAGCAACGGAGCGGTCATCAATGAAGGTCCTGTTCATCGGCGATATTGTGGGCAAACCGGGGCGCGACTCGGTCCGGCAACGACTCGACCGCTTACGAATGGCCCATGAGATTGACTTTGTGATCGCGAATGGGGAAAATGCCGCCGGAGGCTTGGGGATCACCGAGGCGGTAGCAGGTGAGTTGTTCGCATCCGGCATCCAGGCCATGACCCTGGGCAATCATGTATGGCGCAAGAAAGAATTTGTGCAGGCCATCGATGGCCTCGATCGGGTCATACGTCCGGCCAACTACCCGCCGGGCGCGCCGGGGGTGGGTGCGACGCTCATCGAATGGGGCGGCCAGCCCCTGGTGGGCGTGGTGAATCTACTGGGCCGGGTCTTTATGGAGCCGCTCGATTGCCCCTTTGCGGCGGGGCACCGGGAGGTCAGCCGACTGCGGGAACAAACGCCTGTAATCATTGTAGATATGCATGCCGAGGCGACTTCGGAAAAGATCGCCATGGGGGCCCATCTCGATGGGCTATGCTCGGCGGTCATTGGCACGCACACCCATGTCCAGACTGCCGACGAGCGGATTTTGCCCCGAGGCACGGCGTATATCACCGATGTGGGCATGACGGGACCATTGGATTCGGTGATCGGAACGGAGACCGAGCGAGCCCTGCGCAAGTTTACCACGGGCATGCCATCCGAGTTTCGGGTGGCCAAAGGACCGGCAATATTCAACGCTGTGATTATTGACATTAACGAGGGAACCGGCCGGGCACGGGACATTACCCGCATTGCCCTCGCCGATAAAGCATAATTTTGGGGCTGCACTACCCACAACCACCGGTCGAAGACCGTTTTCGCGAGTATTATGTATTTTAAGCAATTGGAGATGACAGGGTTTAAATCCTTTGCGGATCGGACTATGCTCCGCATGGAGCCGGGTCTGACGGCCATTGTCGGGCCAAACGGCTGCGGCAAGAGCAACATCCTCGATGCAGTTCGCTGGGTACTGGGCGAACAACGCACCAAGGAACTGCGTGGCAGTCAAATGCAGGATGTGATTTTCAACGGCAGCGAGAACCGCCATCCCAGCGGCATGTCGGAAGTATCGGTTACATTCGACAATGCCGACTCGAAATTGCCGGTGGATTTTGCCGAGGTGCAAATCACCCGACGGATTTACCGCTCCGGCGAGAGCGAGTATTTAATGAACAAGGCCCCGTGCCGCCTTCGGGATATCCAAGAATTGTTCATGGACACGGGTATCGGGACCCAGGCCTACTCGATGATCGGCCAGGGCAAGATGGCCATGATCCTCAGCCAGAAACCGGAGGACCGGCGGGCGCTTTTTGAAGAAGCGGCGGGCATTATCAAGTACAAGAACCGTAAGCGCCTCGCCATTCGCCGCCTGGAATCGGCCGAGCAAAACCTCCTGCGCCTTGGCGATATCGTGGCCGAGATAGAACGGCAGATGCGGTCGCTCAAACGGCAGGTCAATGCGGCCATTCGATACCGCGAGTTGAGCGAGCAACTGCGGGAACTGGAAATTCGTGCCGCCTGGCTTGAATTCACCCACCTAACCGAACACATTGCCTCCTTGCGAGAACAGTTCGCTGTGGCGCAAGACGAATACGAGCAACTTTCGGCCCGGACCAGCAGCCTCGAAGCACGTCATGAAGAACTGGACTTGGCCAAGCTCGAGATCGACCGTGAACTGGTGACCCGTCGCGAAAAAGTCCACGCTATCGACACCGAGATGGAAAAACACGAGAGCCAGATTGCCCTGCTGCGCCAGCAAATCGAGTTCTCGCAAAACCAACAGAAGCAAGCTGTCGAGGAAGGCGATTCGTATAAGGACCGCGCCAAGGCCATTCAGGATGCGCTGCACGAAACCGAAGCAGCCATTGAATC
>PWNM01000603.1 GCA_003557825.1 Candidatus Hydrogenedentota bacterium
AGAGGCGTTGGGACCGTTGGCTGTCCAACTCGGATAGGACGTCATCAAGCAACAGGATAGGATATTCACCGGTACGATCGCGAATGAGGGCGAGTTCGGCCAGTTTGATTGCCAGGGCGGCGGATCGTTGCTGGCCCTGTGAGGCAAATTGCCGCGCGTTTTTCTTGGACACAAGCAGGTCGATATCATCCCGGTGAGGGCCGCGGGTCGTTACTCCTTGTTTGATATCGGATGGACGCGCACCGGTAAGGGCCTCAAGTAAAGCGTCTTCGCTCCGAGTATCGGGACGATAGACAACCGTGAGTTCCTCACCATTGGTGATGCGGACATAGGCCTCCGATGCATAGCGACTCAGTTCGTTGATAAAGGCCATTCGTTCGTGCATCAAGACGACGCCTTCGCGCACAAGCTGGCCATCATAAATATCCAGTAGGGCCGATTCGGGATGCCGTCGGCGCAACAGCCCGTTGCGCTGTCGAAGTACCTGGCGATAGTTCTGCAGGGCCTGGAGGTAGCCGGTATGAAGCTGGGAAAGTTCCATGTCGAGAAACCGTCTCCGAATGGATGCCGCGCCACGGACCAGGCCCACATCCTCGGGCGAGAAAAAAACTAGATTAACCTTTCCCAATATATCGCTGAGGCGCGTTTGTGACACGCCGTTGACCTTGAACCGTTTGGACCCCCGCCACCAGTTCGCTTCCATGACCACGGCGCGGTCGGACCGTTCAACAGTGGCGGAAAGCTGAAATCCATCCTGTCCGTAGCGCCGGAGCTCGGCCTCTTGATTGGTGCGGTGACTTTTCGAGGTAGCTAGATACAGCAGGGCCTCGAGGAGCGTGGTCTTACCTTGGGCATTATCGCCTCGTATGACGTTGATCGCCGGACCGGGAACAAAGACCACCTCGCTCAGACAGCGGAAATCCTTGCATGTGAGTTGTTTCAGGTACATGGTTCATATCGCGTGGGTTACGGTGACGCGGTATTGTAGCACCGATGCGGCAAAGCGCAACAATCTCCAAACCCGTCCATCAGGGAATATTGCAGTCAGCTATGCGTTGTTTTTGTTGCGCTTTCAGGGACGGTGTTGGTACTATTTGGACCGGATCAAATGGCCTATGAACAAGCCCCGAGCTTTGCGTTGTGGGCGTATCCGTTGGAATCACCAGATCAGCTAGTGGAGATTGGGGAATGCAAAAGCGAATGTGGATGGCGTCTGTGGCGCTGGCAGCGGTCCTTGTTGCCGGCGTAGCAGAGGCGCAATGGACCTGGACGCCGCAGACCGGACGCTGGGTCAATCTTAAGCGACTTCCCAAAGAGACGCCCGAGTTGCAGGTGCAGCATGCGCGCAGTCTGATGCTCGATGGACAATACCGTCAAGCGTTGCGCGAGACCGACAAATTCATGGATTTTTATGCGGACACCGATTACGCCGATGAAAACCAGTTTCTCCGGGGCGAAATTCGCATGCGTCAGGGACGCCTGCTGCAGGCGGCTGAGGAATTTCAGCAGGTCGTGACCATGTATCCGGCCACAGGACGTTATCAGGAGGTTATCGATAGACAATACGAGATCGCCGATCACTACTTCGACCGCGGCCAAGAGACCATCGAACGGCCCTGGTGGCGTCCCTTCCGCAAACGCCCTATTCGGCGCGCCATCGAAGTGTACACCATGGTGATAGACAACCAACCGTTCACCGTCGCTGCGGCAGAGGCTCAGTACAAAGTCGGAATGTGTCACTTTGTTCTTGAGGAATACACCGAGGCGGCCTACGAATTCCGACGCGTAATCGAAGACTATAGCGGTTCGGAATGGGTGGATGACGCAAGCCATGGCTTGGTAATGACCTATTACAAGGGATCTCACCCCCCCCAATACGACCAAACCAACAGCATCCTTGCGGTGAATGCCATCGACCAGTTTCGGTCACGCTTTCCCGGCGATCCCCGAGCGGCGGAACTGGACGAAATCCGCGTCGAGATGCGGGAACGAGTGGCGACCCAACGTTTGTTGACCGCCCAGTTCTACGAAAACCGCCGGCGATTCGAATCAGCCCGAATATACTATGAGCTAGTCGTGGACGACTTTCCTGGTACGGAAGCGGCAGAGCAAGCGGCGGCTTGGTTGGCCGAGTATGAAGAGGGCGTAACGCCCGAGATGGGAACCTAAGCCGCGCATGAACCGATTTATCCGGCAAAGCGCCGCAATGCTGGGAATGGTGGCCTTCCTTGCAGGGTGCGGATATACGACCCAGAGCTCGCTGGACTCGAAATATCAGACGGTATTCGTATCGGCCTTTCAAAACGAGAGCCGAGAGTACGATCTACAGGCGCCGCTAACGAATGCCGTGCGCCGCATGTTCATCACCGATGGTCGACTGCGGGTCGTAGATCACAAAGACGCGGACCTAATCATCGAGGGTGTTATCCAAGATTACCGGCTTCGTGGCTTGACCTATGACGCCAATGACGAAGCGACACAGTTTCTGAGCTTTGTAGTGGCCAGCGTTCGGTGCACCGACGGCCATACAGGCGATGTGGTGTGGGA
>PWNM01000495.1 GCA_003557825.1 Candidatus Hydrogenedentota bacterium
GGCTTCCGGGGATGAACCACAGACAACCGTTCTCGATGGTAGCATCATCCAGGGCGACCCAAATCGAGACAGCATGTTCCGAGTGGAACGACCAATAGGGATTGTCGAGGTGCCATCCGGTGGGATTGCCCCAAGGAGCCTTGATCAACGTCTGATCATGCCAGACCCGAATGGCATCGATGCCTTCGAGTTCGCAAGCCATCTTGCCGATGCGTTCATCAAGGATCAACTTTTTCATCCGAGGGTTATCCATCCACAGGTTGACCCGTTGGATAAACACATTGGCGTAATAGGCCGTAGCGCTTTCGGCGTCGGTGTCCTGACGGGGCTCGGCGTTCATCTCGTTTTCAACGGTTCGGGGCAATGCATAATTGCCTCGATGCTGCAACGCTTCCTCTAGTGCGGCGCGCCATTCTTCGAGCTCTTCGGAGGAGAGGAAATCCTCAACCACAGTAAAGCCGTTCTCTTGGTAGGAATCAATCTGTTGTTGTGACAATTCCGATTTCATGGGTTTGCCTTTCCTTCGCTGTTGCGGTGAAACCATGATTTTGGGGTTGAATTTAGCTATACTAACACCTGCACATAAGCCTATAATCCAGCTTTTATACATTCGGACGATTCTTGTATGAAACCGACATTTACGATCACGCAAGACCAAGTGGCAATCGCGGCGGCACGTCCTGTGCGGGTGCAGCATTATCGTTGTCCGGAAGCCCAAGACATCGGCCCGCACGACCATGAATATTACGAAATCACGGTAGTTCGCGCAGGAACCAGCCTCCATCGGACGCCCTTTACAGAAACTCGGATCGGTCCCGGCTCCGCTATCATCTTGGCGCCTGGCGGCGTCCATGAGTTCATTGCTCCCCATGCCCTCGAAGTGACCAATGTCTATTATCTCGCCGAATGGCTGATGGACGATCTGGCATCGCTATGGCGTCAGCCGGGCTTTGTGCCGCTCTTTTTGGCGCACACCCTCTTTGAGGACCCCGCAACCCGACACGTGCCCATGGGAAGCCTTGATGCCACCACCATGGAGGCCTGTATGCACGAACTCGAAGATATCGTTTGTGAATCCCAACGGAATGAGCCTTCGCTTATCGTGCTGCGATCGGCGTTGCTGAAATTCTTGGTCACACTCAGTCGATCGTTCGAAGAAGAAGCCCCCAGTCGGGCCCGTTCATTTCGTAAGGAGGTTTGGTTGGCCCTGGATCGGGTGGAGCAGTGCATCGCTCAGTCCGAACCGTTTAGAGTTGCCGAATTGGCGCGGGAAGTAGGAATCTCGACGGACCACCTGACGCGCATGTTCCGTCATGCCACGGGACGATCGCCTATGGAGTATTACCAGCGCAGACGGGTCCAAAAGGCAGGTCGATTGTTGCTCGAGGCCGATCGCGAAATTACCGAGATCGCCCATACGCTCGGGTATTGCGATGCCGCGCACTTTTGCAAGGTGTTTCGGCGCATCCAAGGCCGGTCTCCTCGCGATTATCGCGCAACCTACGGACTACATCGCTGAACGCGAGTCCTATCCCCCTCGTGTTTATCGCTGTACGAGGTGCATCAAGCGACGCACGTTCGCTATACTTTCGGATCCTTGAAACAAGACATGGTGGGGACATGAGCAAGTTTTTGCCCAATCTTTTCCGTACCATCTCAATGGAAACCGAAAAATAACACTATATGCGACTGTATTCCAGTTGCTTCCTTGCTTTTTACGAACTTGATAAAGGACGATAGATGGCCATAGACGACGCCCCCAGCGACGCCCCGACCAAACCAGCCGGACGCCCCCTTTGGCTGAATGTACTGATCTTTTCCGGCGCAGCGGCGGCGGGATTGATCATGTACTTTTTCCTGGCCCCCTATCTGGGCATGACGGAAGCGCCACGCCGCATGGCCACCATATTCGTGGTCGCCCTGGTCCTATGGGTCACCGAAGCCATCCCTTTATTCGCAACAAGTATGCTTGTCATCGTGATGCAGGCATGGTGGCTGGCGCTATCGGATGACCTCGAGGTCACAATTCAATATCAAGACATCCTAACCTCGCTTGGAAGCCCGATCATCTTTTTGTTTCTTGGAGGGTTTATCCTGGCCCGGGCGATTCAGAAAGAGAAGATCGACGTACAGATGGCGTCGGTGTTAATGCGACCGTTCGGGAGTACGCCGGGCGGCATCATGGCGGGCGTTATGGTCATCACGGCTTTTTTCAGCATGTTTATGAGCAATACGGCCACAACGGCCATGATGATCGTGCTTATCCAGCCCTTGGCCAGTCGCATACCCGCCGACGAAAAATTCCGTCGCGGCCTTATCCTTTCCGTTCCCTTTGCGGCGAACGTTGGCGGAATCGGCACCCCAATCGGTACGCCGCCCAACGCCATTGCCCTCGAGGCGTTGCGTGTCCGAGGACTCGATATCGACTTTTTCACCTGGATGATTTTCTCGATACCCTTGTTGCTGGGTACCCTGGCGGTCATGTGGGCGTTTTTGCTGTTCATGTTTCCCGCGAGAAGTAAGCAGTTTGATATGACGCTAAAA
>PWNM01000353.1 GCA_003557825.1 Candidatus Hydrogenedentota bacterium
GCATAATGTCTTAAAAAGCATCGTGGAGTTTTCCTTGTTTCCCGGATGTCATGCTGTGAATATTCGATTATATGACCATACTTGCATGCCTGCCTTCAAGGCATCCGTGCCTGGTCCAAGGTCGGTTGGAATGCTGACCGCGAGCCGAGCGTTTCTCTTAGGTTGATTGGCAGGACTGAGCGTGTTAGGCTGGCCCTACAGTGTCGTGAAGGAGGAGCCCAACGATGAAAACTGGAACGCCATGCATTAAAATGTCCCTTATCCTTATTTGTCTCGGCCTTATGTTTATAGGTTGTGGCGATGCCAGGGATGGGCAGCGCGCAGATGGGCGTACATCGATCACCTATTGGAGAACCTTAACCGGAGCAGCGGGCGATGCTCAGGATGCTCTTGTCGAACGATTCAATGACGAGCACGATACTGTCTATGTATCAAGCGAATTTCAAGGTAGTTATAGTGATCTGGCCGCAAAACTAATCACGGCGGCGGCTGCAGGTCGTGGACCCAATGTAACCCAGTTGGGCACCTTCGAGATACGACAGTTTGCCCAATCCGATCTGTTGGTTGATCTGCGCCCCTTCATTGAAGGCGACAACGGCCTCGATACCAGCGACTGGCCCGGCACGATGCTGGATGCGGGCAACGTGGACGGCGGGATCTACTGGCTTCCTTTTAATGTGACCGTTCCTTTGTTGTATTACAATATCGAGGCCTTCGAGGAGGCCGGTATCGACGGGCCTCCTGAAACGTGGGACGAGTTCTTCGACTATGCCGAGCGACTCACCAAGCGTGATAGCAACGGTCGGGTCACGCGTCACGGCGTCGCGCTTTGGCGCATCACCTGGCCGTATGTTTCAATGATCTGGTCTGAGGGCGGTGAACTGACCGATAGGGACTACAATGAGGTGACGCTCAATGATCCGGTTGCGGTACGTATGCTTACGCAGGTGCAAGGGCTTGTCCGTGACCGACATGCGACCGCTCCTGACACCGCTTCGGGCGGGCACCGTGCGGCTTTTCAAAGCGGGCAAGCGGCCATGATCCTGGATTCCCCTGCTGCTTTTCGAGAACTGGTCGAAGGGGCCCGTGGGTTTACGACTGGCGTCGCCACCTATCCTGCGGGCGCTGCAGGGCGCGTCTTTGCCCCCGGAGGCGGCGGCCTGGCCATGCTCTCCTACACGACCCCCGAAAAGCGCGATGCTGCATGGGCGTTTATCAAGCATATGCTTTCAGCTGAATCCCTCGCTGAGTTCGCCTCCGAAAGCGGATATTTGGCTTTCACCGAGGGAGCGCAGAATACTGCCCCTGATCTTATGGAAGATGAACGCCATGCCCGATTGCATGCGGCCCTTCCCTATGTTCGGGGCGATTTTTCGGTGACCATGTCGCCGGCCGTCCGAAATGCCTTCGATGAAGCCTATCAGTCCATCGTCATCAATTTGACCGATGTCCAGGAAACCCTGGATGCGGCCAATGCCCGGGCCATCGAAGGGGTGGGCCGGGAACAGGCCCGGCGCTCGGCTGTGGCGCGCTGAGCGGATCTCCCATGGCTGTCCGGCGGGTGTTCCGAGGTTTTCGAACCGAGTGGCTACTATTCCTGGCCTTTGCCGGCCCCAATCTGATCTTGTTTGCAGTCTTCACGTATTGGCCGATTGTTTACAGCATCTACCTTAGTGCCATGGACTGGAGTCTGCTCCCCGGTGGCAATCGATTCGTGGGTATGGCCAATTATCAACGGTTGTTCTCGGATTCGGTGTTCGGGCGCGTCGTCATCAATACGTTGTTCTATGCGCTAACCGTGGTGGTGATTGCGCAAGTGGTTGCATTTCTTCTGGCTACGATGCTGAATCGCCCCCTTCGGGGCCGAAGCTTTTTCCGAACTGTGGCCTTTTTGCCCCATGTCACCACCACTGCCGCGGCCGCGCTCGTTTGGGTATTGCTTCTTCATCCCCGGTTTGGTCCGTTGAGTTGGGTCTATGACCAATTGGGCGTCGAAGGCGTCAACTGGCTTGAGAGCGGCATACTGGCTCTGGCGGCGATCACCGTGGTGGGCATTTGGAAAGAGATAGGATTCGCCTCGGTTTTCTTTCTTGCCGGACTCCAACACCTGCCCAAGGATTGCTACGAGGCTGCCCGTATCGATGGTGGATCGCCGCTTACGGTTCTGCGACATGTAACCGTTCCCCTGATGAGTCCCATCATTCTCTTTCTTTCGATCAGCGGTTTCATTGCCGCGATCAAGGCCTTCGATGTAGTGGCCATGATGACCGAAGGCGGCCCGGTGTATCCTCAGTCGGCCACCTATGTTTATCATCTGTACACGGTTGCATTTCGTCAGTTCGAGATTGGCTATGCCGCCGCTATGGCGGTGATTTTTTTTCTTGTTACCCTTGGATTGACCCTGTTCCAGTTTGCCGTAGCCCGGCGCTGGGTCCATTATGAGGGAGACTGATGGAACGGCATGGCATATCCGTGGCAGTCTATGCCGTGTTGGCGCTCGCTACCCTAATCCTTGGATTGCCTTTCTACTGGATGTGTATCAC
>PWNM01000415.1 GCA_003557825.1 Candidatus Hydrogenedentota bacterium
ATGTTTGGACCTCCGACGAAACCCTGAAAGTTCGCTTCGAGGCCAGCTGCTATACGCCCGAAAACTACCGACCGGTTGCGCCCGTTTGGAGGCTGGTCGACGATGGAGGCCACGCAGTCGCAACCGGGAGACTCGATTCGGCAATGCTGATAACGGGCGGCGTTTCGGCTCTTGGCGTAGTCGAGATCCCCTTGGACCGGATTCCCGCTCCTCGAGCCTATACGCTACAAGTGGTTCTTGACGAACACCATTACAACTCGTGGGATCTGTGGGTCTACCCGGCCGAGCCCGTAACGGAGGAACCGGCGGGCGTCTATGTCTGCACGGCGTGGAATACAGAAACCCAAGCGTTGCTGCAAGCCGGCCATAGTGTTTTACTGCTTCCTTCGCTCGACAGGCTGACCAATGTGCTCCCCGGCCGCCTGGCCCCCGTGTTTTGGGCGCAGCCGTTGTTCTGCAACCAGCCGGGGCAGATGGGCATTTGGGTAGACGCGGAACACCCGGCCTTTGGCCAATTCCCGACCGAATATCATGCAAATTGGCAATGGTGGGAGCTGCTAAACGAAGCGCGGGCGCTCATCATTGATGATGCGCCGCTCAATCTGTCGCCTTTGGTGCAGCCCATCGATACGTTTCAACGCAACCACCAGCTCAGTCTGCTATTCGAGGCAAATGTCGGCCCGGGCCGATTGCTCTGCGCCACCATGAACCTTGCCCGTGATCTGGCTTCGCGTCCCGTCGCACGCCAGCTTCGACGGAGCCTGCTGGCGTACATGGCATCGCCTGCATTCCAGCCTGAGACTAGGCTCGACCCCGAACGAATCGCCCAATGGATTGCGCCCGATTCTACGGTGACAGTCGACAGGATAGATTTGATTGATGCCAATGTTGTGCTGGATATGGAACCATCGGAATCCGATGGGTGTCAGGTGCATTTGCAGCAGGACGGTTTTCGGCACCTGGTACTCGCTCCGATAACGAACGACTCCGGTTCGGTTGCCTGGTCCGGGTCTCCGCTGGCTATGTTGCTGTGTTGCCCTCACGATTTTTCGGGAGACCTGTGCCTTCAGATGGACCCGTCGAGTTCAATCAAACAGGTCGCAATCAGGGTAAATGGAAAGATTCTGGCAACCGACATGAAAATCCCGCTTGAAGGAGGGCGCATCCACATTCCCATTGGACGAAAGGATAGTTGCTTCGAGGTGCTGCATGTCGAGATCATTCCTCCTTCCGATGGTACCATTGCCATGACGCGGATCACGATTACCCAAGCAACGCCGGTCAAACAACAACCAACCGGAGTAGAGTATGCAACATGAAACTCGCGCACGACAGACCACTACGGGAATCCTATTGGCGATGGGGGCTTGCTTGATGGTTCTCCAAGGACAAGCGTTGGGCTCGGAGTTCACAATGGATATATCCGGCGAGTGGCGCTTTCAACTCGATCCGGATGATCGTGGGGTCAAGGAGGCCTGGTACGATCAGACGTTGTTGGACACCATTGAGCTGCCCGGAAGTACGGACCTTGGGGAGAAAAGCCATCGACCAGATGAGCCGGTGCATGGTCGTTTGATGCGACGGCACAAGTATGTCGGAGCTGCCTGGTATCAGCGGGAAATAGTACTACCGGAATCATGGGACGGGAACAATCTGGAGCTTTTCCTCGAACGTTGCCATTGGGTAAGCGACGTGTGGATCAACGATGCTCACGTGGGTTCCCATGACAGCCTGAGCGTGCCCCATCGCTTCGATGTCAGCGGCTATCTCTCCCCAGGCACCCATACGCTCACCATCCGGATTGACAACACGCCGCGCTATGGCATCAGCGAGTTCGCTTCCTCCATCACCGAGCATAGCCAAAGCAACTGGAACGGCATCATTGGCCGTATGGAACTCCGCGCACGACCGGAAGTATTTGTCCATCGCGTGCGCACGACAACGGTCGGCTCCGATTTGGAGTTCACCGTATCCATCGCCAACTCTAGGGACTCTACGGTTCCGCTTTCCCTTGAGATTCAAGTGGCAATTCACGAGGGGATCCTTTCATCGACGGACAGCCTTGTGCAGGCCGAACCGGGGATCACCCACCATGTTTATACGATGGATGCCATCCCTCTGTGGGATGAGTTCGAACCCTATACGGCTGATTATGTTGTTTCCGTGATGCCCACGGAGGGAGATGACATAAGGACTCATTCGTACGAAGGAATCCTTGGCGCGCGGCATGTAAGCCGGGATGACGCCTACATCCTCATCAACGGCGACCGACGCTTCTTACGGGGAACCCTCGAGGCGGCTCTTCATCCGAAGACCGGGCATCCGCCCATGGATGTTGATCGATGGAGGGCCCTATTCGATCAGGTCAAAACCTATGGCATGAACCATGTGCGCTTCCACGCCTGGTGTCCACCGCAAGCCGCTTTTGAAGCAGCGGATGAAATGGGCATTTACATTCAGGCCGAAGCGCCGTGGTGGGGACGAGTCGAGGAAGAAGGGGCCGACGATCGGATGGACTTCCTGCGCCGCGAGGCCCAACG
>PWNM01000229.1 GCA_003557825.1 Candidatus Hydrogenedentota bacterium
GCCCACATCTGGTGTTGGCCCACGCCCGTGGCGACGATGGCCTCGCCTTTGGTCAGCGTATTTAGGCATTCGAGAATGTGATAGGGTTGGATTGTTTCGCTCTCGCGGTCGTAATTCATCGCATGGCGTTCACGCAATTGTTGAAGATGCTTGATCCAGGCGCTGTGGTCCTGTTTTACGTTCTTGCCCGCTTCGAGCAGATCCTGTAGGGCTAACTTGGCATGGCCTACGTGATACCAATCGACTGCCTTGACTTTACCGATCTCGGCCGCATCAATATCGATGTGAGCGATGAACTCGGCGTTTGGAGCAAACTCAGCGACATTGCCCGCCACGCGGTCATCGAATCGCGCTCCAATGCTGATAAGCGCATCGCAATCCTCTACGGCATAGTTGGCATAGGCCGTACCGTGCATTCCCAGCATGTGGAATGCCAGCTCATCTTTGGTGTCCATGGCCCCGATGCCCATCAAGGTAGTGACCACAGGAATCTGAAATTTTTTCGAGAAGGCACGGAGCTCGTCGGCAGCATTTGCATTGATCACGCCGCCGCCCGCATAGATTAGGGGCCGTTGGGCTTTCTTCAGCATTTTGAAGAACTCCGCCGCTTCCTTTTTGTCGATGCGGGCGTTCATGAGCTGGCTGATGCGATCTTCATACCCCTTAAAGTGGAGTATGCCCTGACCTTTGAACGTGCCGACGTAGTTTTGAACATCTTTTGGCACATCGATTACCACCGGCCCGGGGCGTCCTGTGCGGGCTATCTCGAAGGCCGTCCGCACGGTCTCCTCGATCTTCTCCGGGTCTTTGACGAGAAACACCTGCTTTGCGCATGCGCTCATGATGTTGAAAACCGGCGCCTCTTGAAAAGCGTCTGTTCCAATGGCAGCACGGGGGACCTGCCCGCAGATCATCACCACAGGAACCGAGTCGGCCATGCAGTCTCGAATGGGGGTTACCGCATTGGTTGCGCCCGGCCCCGAGGTCACCAGAAAACAGCCGACCTTGCCGCTTGCCCGGGCGTACCCTGCCGCCATAAATCCGGCGCCCTGCTCGTTAGCCGGGACAATAAGCCGAATCTGATTTTTTTGGGTATGGTCGGCGTTATACTGAAAAATGGCGTCATAGGTCGGCAGAATTGCGCCGCCACTATAACCGAAAATGGTATCGACGCCTTCATCAGCCACGGCCTGTATGATCATTTCTGCGCCGGTCATCTGATCGCCTGCGCGTTTATGCGCGGTTGATTTCGCAGCTCCCATGGAACGTTCCTTAATGGTTTGCGATTGTCATCATGATGTGGCCATCGGTTTTATCTGGCCGCCAATCGCTTCGAGAGTTGATGAAATGGGAACAAAAACGAGCGCTGCCCCTTGAACAGCGCTCGTGCATAAAACGTCACTCGGGTTACATCTCGCCCTCCGCTTTTACGCGTTGGACGAATTCTCCGCATCCGAAGAGGACTCAGGGGCTTCTTCTGCCGCGGGCTCTTCAGATGCCGGTTTTTCCTCAGGCTGGGGCGTTTGTTTGTCCGCTTGGGCATTGTCCATCTCAGCCATCATGGCGTTTGCCGCCTGCGTGGGATCCTGGCCGCCTTCCCAAAGGGACTTTGGAATGGCATCGCCGATTACATCTCCGATGCTGACCGAACCCGAACCGCTCGACGAATACGACTGTTGGTAGCCGGAATCTTGGTCATGCTTGTATTCGCGGATACTTAGGCCGATCTTGCGTTCGACGGGGTCGATACTGATGACCTTCGCGTGGACCTTATCGCCAACGGAGAGTACTTCCTCCGGTTTTTGAACGCGGTCGTCGGACAATTCGCTCACGTGAATCAAGCCTTCAACGCCGTTGGCCAGTCGAGCGAAAGCGCCGAAGCTTACCAGCTTCGCTACCTCGACCTCTAGATGGGTGCCGATAGGCGTATTGGCGACTACCTGCATCCAGGGATCGTCCTCGAGTTGCTTGATCCCTACGCTGATCTTCTCGTTTTCTGGGTCGATGCTCAGGATTTTTACATCCAGTTCCTGGCCCCGTTCCAGTATCTCGGACGGATGGGTGACCTTCTTGGTCCATGACAAATCGCTCACATGGAGCAACGCGTCGATTCCCTCTTCTATTTCTACGAAGGCGCCGTAATCGGTCATGTTCCGTACAATACCTTTGACCGTCGAGTTGATGGGGTACCGTTCTTCGAGGTCACGCCAAGGATTGGGCCGTGTTTGTTTGATGCCCAGCGCGATCTTCTCGGCCTCGGGATCCACATTCAGCACCATGACATCCACTTCTTCGTCCAATGAAACGACTTCATTCGGGTGGCGGACCCGGCGGGTCCAGCTCATCTCGCTGACGTGGACCATCCCCTCGATACCGTCTTCAAGTTGCACAAATGCGCCATAATCGGTCATCGAGACGACCTTACCTCGGGTTATACTCCCGATGGCATATCGTTCGACTGCCGTTTTCCAGGGATTGTCCGTCTTTTGTTTCAGCCCCAGGCTAATGCGTTCGCTCTGGGGATCGTAGCTCAGAACCATAACCTCGATCTTGTCGCCAACCGAAACGACATGGGAGGGATGCTTGACCCGACCCCAGGACATATCGGTCACGTGAAGGAGGCCATCGATGCCGCCCACGTCCACAAATGCTCCGAAATCGGTGATGTTTTTCACTTCGCCCGGAATAATCTGTCCCACCTCGATGGTGTCCAGCAGCTTCGCCTTCTCATCCGCCCGCTGCTCTTCAAGGAGCTTACGACGGCTGACGACAACGTTCCGGCGACGTTTGGTAAGTTTGATAATCTTCAGGTCCATTTCCTGGCCGATATACCGTTCGAGATCGCTCGTCGGGCGCCAAGTTAACTGACTGGCCGGCATGAACGCATCAATGCCAATATCGACTTTCAGGCCGCCTTTTACACGGCGGACGATCCGGCCTTGAATAACGCCGTCTTCTTCGTAGATCCGCTGGATATGGGTCCAGTTACGAATCTTATCGGCTTTGATCTTGGACAGAACGGGAAGTCCGTCTTCGCTTTCGGGCTCATCAATGAAAACATCGAATTCCTCCCCGATGGTGATGTCTTCCGGAGATGAAAACTCATGTTTGGGAATGGTACCCTCGCTTTTGTACCCGATATCGACTACGATATAATCGTCGGTGATTTCGAGAACGCGGCCACGCACCACTTCGCCTTCTTTGAAGTTCTGCATGGTCTCGTCATAGAGCGCTTCCATTTCCTCGAAGGAAAGCTCGGGGAAATCCTCATCCAGAGCATCATCGTTAGCAACGGTGGAAACGGCGTTTTTCGTTTCCGATTCCGCCGCAGGTTGGGAAGCCGTTTCCGTGGCTTCCGTTGTGTTAGTTGTTTCTTCAGACATTGGTTTTACAGTCCTCCCATGGCAAAAATTTACCTACAGCCGTGCCGCAGGCAGAGTAATATCGTAGCATTTGCTGTAGGGCAGGGTCAAATGGTTTCATTTGACTCTATGCACTACATAGAATTTTGCATGGTTTTTTGCTTTTTGAGCGATATCCGGTACCCGATAGCTGGATCTAACATTTCAATACCGGTATGATGCATACAAATTCCGGGCGTTACCGGAGTGCTGCACTCATTATGTCCATGCCACCTAAGGGGATCACGTGAATGCGTCAAGACTCGTATACCTATGAGCAGTTGCTGGAATGCGGCCACGGCCAACTCTTTGGGCCCAACGGCCCACGGCTTCCGTTGCCCAATATGCTGATGTTTGACCGAATCAGCCGGATAAATGACGAGGCGGGTACGTATGGTAAGGGCGAGGTGGTCGCGGAGCTTGATGTGCGACCCGATCTTTGGTTCTTCGGGTGCCACTTCGAGGGGGATCCGGTCATGCCGGGGTGCTTGGGGCTCGATGCCCTTTGGCAAATGGTTGGATTCTATCTGGGCTGGCAAGGTCATCCGGGTAAAGGTCGCGCGCTCGGCGTGGGCGAAGTGAAATTCAAAGGGCAAGTGTTACCTACTGCTGGTTGTGTAACCTACCATGTACATATTCGGCGTGTGATGGCCTTGAAACTGGCCATGGCCCAGGCCGATGGCGAGATAAGCGTTGATGATAGGGTGATTTACACCGCATCCGGACTCAAAGTCGGCTTGTTTACTTCGACGGAGGGATTCTAGCCGGTATCGTGTTGTCGTGTTCGGCCGTATCGCGTAACGCGGCAAAGACCTGTTCTTCGCCGCCCCGATAGATGAGGGCATCGTCCACTGCAAGGGTATCCTCGACGCTCAACGGCACGAATTTCCCTTCGCCTTTGGCATACACGATCCCGGCACCGTCCTCAAGAACCCCTTTCGCCGTAACCAGACGTTTACCGATTCTGCCGACTTCGGCACTGACAGTGAGGCGACATCCGCCGGGCGTCGGGCGTAAATAGCGAATGGTGAGTTCGCCGGTGAAGCACATTCGGCCAATGGCCCGCGCCGCTGCCCAACCCATGGTTTCGTCCATAATCGCTGCAACTATTCCGCCGTGTACGACGTTGTGATAGCCGCAATGATGGGGTTTGGCTTCGAGCGGCGCCTTAACCCTGCCGTCCTCGACGTAAAACTGTGTCTTGATCCCGGCGTCGTTTTTTTCGCCGCAGACGAAGCACGGTTCCGAAGTGGGAAGCCATGTCCTGTCGTTAGTCGTTGTCATTGGATTTCCTTGGTTTTAATGCTGCCGTAGCACGGTGGGTGTGGCATTTCGATACGCCAAGGAGCTGTGAAAACCAGTACCGTCGGGGCGCAAACCATTGGTAGACATAGTGCGCGATGCCAGAGATGCCCGGCAAAGCGACTACGTGTCCCAACCATCGCCATCGGCGCATTAATCGTAGCAAATGGGGCAATGCCTTCGCACCCTGGTATATGGTCCCATCCGGAGCAATTACCTGGACCGCACGAAGGCACTCCGTCTCCGAGATGTGAGGAAAACGGGCGGCCCGCTCCTCCGATTGGCATGCAATCGGTTCCATGGCCCCCGGCACTGTACGCTTCTTCAATTCCATCACTGCCGCGCAGCAGATCGGGCACTGAGCATCGTAGATCAACACGAAGGACTGCTGTGAATCCATCGCATATCCCCTCGATCAGACGCGGCGCACCGCATGGGTCAAAACTTTCTTTAGCGCATCGGCCACCTGTTGCACGTGTTTGTCCTCCATAAGGGGGAATAACGGAAGCGAAAGCATATCGAGCGATGCCGCCGTAGCATGGGGTAGCATTTCCGGTTCGAGCCCGAATGTCTCGCGATAATACTTATGAAGATGAAGACCGTAAAAATGCAGGCCAGTACCAATGTTTTCGCGTCGTAGATCCTCCCGAATTTCATCGCGGCTTTTGGTTAGCCGATCGGTCGCAAGGCGAATCACAAACAGATGCCATGCATGCTCCACGTCATCTCGAATAGCAGGCATTCGGATCTCTTCGATGTCGGACAGAATGGTCTGGTACATTCGGGCCAGACGCTTTCGGGCTGCCAGGAAAGATGGCAATTTCCTGAGTTGTTCGATTCCGATGGCGGCGCTTATGTCGGTCAGGCGGTATTTGAACCCCGGAGCAACCACCTCGACCGGATGCACGCCGGAACTCCGTCCGTATCGGTCCCATGCGGATTGCTGCATTCCGTGCCCCGCCAGTACTCGTAGCCATTCCGCCTGCTCCGGATCGCTTACGGTAATCGCCCCGCCGTCGATGGTGGTAATGTTTTTGATCGCGTAGAAACTGAAGCACGTATAGTCGCCATGACTTCCAATCGGTTTGCCTTTATAGGATGCCCCCAGCGCATGGGCAGCATCTTCAACTATATGAACGCCCCGTCGTTTGCCAATGGCATAAAAGCGGTCCAAATCACATGGCTGTCCTGTAAGGTGGACCGGCACGATGGCCCGGGTCCGGCTGGTAATCGCTTCTTCCGCAACGTCTGGATCCAGGTTGAGAGTCGCCGGATCAATGTCGACAAATACGGGGGTCGCGCCCATATGGACCACCGTATTCGCCATTGACCCCCATGTGAGGGGCGGCATGATGACCTCATCGCCCGGTTGGACTTTTGCCTGTACCAGGGCAAGATGAAAGGCGGCCGTACAGGAGGTCACGGCCACGGCATGGGCGGCGCCCACTGTCTCGGCAAACTGCTTTTCGAAAGACGGTACGCGCGCCGCCGACGTGAGCCAACCGCTGCGTAGCGTTTGTTGGACGGCGTTTTCCTCTTCTTCGCCCAGCGTCGGCCGATAGAGCGGCACGAATCGAGACGCCATGGGTTCGCCGCCTTGGTCAACCGGCGTTGCCCGTAAGCGCTTCAATACACGGACGTTGAAATAACGGTCATCGTTTGGATCGATATCCGTATTTCGCAAATTTTCGGCGATCTCGTCTATGCCGTCATCAAGGGTATGGCCAGGGGCGAATCCCACAGTCTCAGCCAGTTTCGAGCACTTTACATGGAAGGTTCGCATATCGTCGTCGTCCCGAGCGACCTCGATAGGAACCCCGAATCGAACGGCAATATACTCCGCTAACTCACCGATGCGGAAATTACCGCCGTCGTACCCTACGTTGAACACCTCGCTTTCGACCGCGTCAGCCGGCGCCTCAATAAGAAGGGCGAGGGCATTGGCGGCATCCTGGACGTGCAAAAATGGCCGCCACTGTTGACCACCTCCCAATATGTTGACCACATTCGAGCGTATAGCCGTGGCAGTCATCTGGTTTATGGCCAGGTCAAATCGCATCCGGGGCGACCAACCATATAAAGTAGCCAGTCGTGCGACTACAGGCTCGAATCGGGCGTTCGCAATCTGTACTACGGCCTTCTCGGCACGTAAATTGGTCGCTCCATAGGGAGACACGGGGTGAGTCGGGCTTTGCTCGTCGAGTTGATGGAAATCCCCGTGGCCATAGACGCTGCAAGTCGATGCCTGGATAAACCGTCTCACCCCTATTTGCAGGGCTTGATTGGCCAGTTCCTTGGTGCTCTCCACGTTAACGTCTTCTGCTGTGTCCTCGTCCAAACTACACGATGGGTCATTGGAGAGGCTGGCCAGATGAACGACGACCTCGATGCCATTGAGCAGTCCCGGGGTTTCCTGAAGGCGACGGATATCACCACGTATTATTTCGCATTGCTCGTGATCGGCGACATCGGCCAGTGCTTCTTCGCCGAAACAGAAACGGTCAAATACCCGTACGCTATGACCGTTGTGGAGTAATCGACGCACCAGATGACAACCCAAATACCCGCCGCCGCCGGTGACCAATATGTGCATGGATCATTTCCTTTCCATCACCCCGTCCGTGGATAGACGAGAAGATATGCGATATCTTCTGCGTTTTCAAGCTTGGGAACTGCCGCGCAGTATAACAGGTTCAGGTACAATAACGTGGCGATCGTTGCATTTCCCGCAGCGACACGGTACGCTTTGCATGTAGATCAATTAACACAGGTGATGCCTATGAAATCTTCTTCTAACCCCTATCCCCGTACGGAGGCCATCCAATTCGAATTGGGCCTAGTATCGGACTCCGGCCATGCTGATGCCTTTACGCACAGAACCCTGCATGCTATGCTCGAGCAGCGTACCGGATATCAGCTTGACCTGACAATAACCGACAATTCGTCTTCCATGCTGACCGTGCGTCGGTGCAAAAACGTGCGTACAGCCAAGATACGATTGCATCATATGTTCTTGAATGTCGATTCTGCCGTGCTGAATGCTCTGACGCGGTGGATCGTGGATCCGCAAGCGGCGGAAGCCGGCGCAACGATCGACGAGTTCATTCGAGCAAATCGCCATCGCATTCGAAAACCCGATCGCCGAAGAATATTTCTGTACCCCAAAGGCTTCCATTATGACCTTCAAGAACTGTTTGATGAGGTCAACGCCGAACACTTCGATGGCAAGGTTCAGGCATACATCACCTGGGGGCGGCGGAGTACCAATTCCAAAAAACAGCGGTCTATTCGGTTCGGCAGTTATTCAGTCCGCGACAACCTCATTCGGATTCATTCGGCTCTCGATGATCCTGTAGTTCCTCGTTATTTTGTCCGGTTCATCGTATTTCATGAAATGCTCCATGCCCATCTTGGAGTGACGGAATCTGAAAACGGGCGGCGTCGTCTACATCCGGCGGAATTCCGTAAGCGAGAGCAAGCCTACCCTGACTACGATCGTGCTACGAAATGGGAGAACAACTCGGCCAATCTCCGGAGGCTCTTGCGATGATCGTGGCTTGGGTGCGCGGGCTCGTTGGTCAGCTTGGATTTACCATAATGCTTGTGTTGGCCGCGGTCGGAGCTATGGTGCTGGCCTACGGCGGGGCGCGCATGGTCAGCCGATGTGATGGCTATGATGCCTCGTCTTTGGTCCTCTCCGAACAAAAGGCGGAGGAGATGCATCGATTGTCCAAGGATCTAGTCGTATTGGCCTCTGACCTTTTTGAGCGACGGAGTACGGAAGAAGGGGAAACGCCTCTGGAACAATGGGTTCAGGAGCGGTTCACCCCCCGAGCCAATGATCTTCGCCGGCGCATGTTGGCCGTGACTTCACTTCCTGAGCATGCCATAAGCGGTCTGTTGGCGGCTTTGGATCGTCTGTCTGCCATGGCTGCTCAGCCCCATCGAGAGGAACTCAGTGATGCAGCGGCCAGCGCCGTTCTTGATGCCATCACCACAGTTGAAAATTACCTGTCCACCAACGAAATACTCGAAGGAACGTTGCCTTCCCTGGATGCACTCGAATCGGGAATGCCGCGCCAATGACATGGAGCTTTCTCACCGATTACCCAAAAGGGAAAGCCTCTAATGCAGGCGGATAAAAAAGGATGTGACAAAACGGGATGTGGGTTGTATTTCATAACAGAAGGCAGGCCGCCTGGCAGAAGCACCCGATGCCAAAGGGGCGCCCCACAGGTAGAAAAAACGAGTGAGCACGGCCGAGCGAACAGATGAAGAACGAATGGCGCTCCTCTGTGATGGGGACAAATCGGCCCTTGAAGAGTTGGTGCGCCTCTACCAGCAGGATATTTTTCGCTTTTCATTGCATTATTTGAAAGATGCGGAGCGATCCCTGGAGATCACCCAGGAGACCTTTATTCGGGTCTATGTGGCTCGGAATCGGTTCGACCGGACCCGGAGCTTCAAACCCTGGTTGCTTTGTATTGCGCGTAATTTATGCTTGAACGACTTGAAGCGCCAGAAGACGGTCCCCATGGTTTCTCTTGAAGATTATGGGGGGGCGCAGACGGAGTTCCAGCGCAACGATTTGCACGGAGAAACGCGCAGCCCCGATGAGGGGTTGATTGATGACGAACGGCGGCAGATGCTGACCCAAGCCTTGGACGGTTTGGATGATACGGCTCGCGAGATTGTGACGTTGCGGTTTTTCGAGCGCCTTTCCGCCCGAGAGATCGCCGAAGTGGTGAACATGACCGAAGGAGCGGTACGAACGCGATTGCATCGCATACTCAGGTCTTTACGGGATAAATACGAAGGTATTAAGGATACGATATAGGACATGCAACCTATCAACGAACCATATCGGGAGCAATTGCTCGCCTATCTCGAGGGGATTCTTCCCCCCGATAAGGCGGCCGCTCTAGAATGGCGATTGGCCCATTCTGCAGCATTGCGCGCCGAACTGGATTCGTTGGCCCAGTTGATGTCCGATCTAGAATGCCTGGGGCAGCATCGCTTGCGCCCAATTCCACCGGTTGACGTATGGGGCACCGTTTCAGCCCGTATCAATGAACTGGATCGTGAGCAATGCATAATCCCTTCTGAAAACCTTCAACCCACATTGGATATTTGGGTGGATGTCCTGCTTGACGATGCAGTGCCTCCCGACGATGCAGGGGCTCCGGCTTGGCTCGATACTCTATGTAGTGATTTCGAGGTGTTGGGACAAGCGCATAAAAACTCAATTCCTTCCATTGATGTTTCAGATGGCGTCATGAAGGAGATCGCCCCCGCTGAGCCGGTTGCTATCGAAAGCGCCTCTAAAACGCGATGGATGAAACGGTACGGGTGGTATGGATTGGCAGCAGCCGCAGGGATTACGCTCGTCATTGCTGGTACTCAGATCATAACTGGGATGGATACGCCTCGCAACGGTGAGCAGGTGGCGGGACAGGCCGATCCCCATCGAACCGAGGAAATCGAAATTGTCCAGCCAGGGCCTGCCCCGGGCTTAGAGCACC
>PWNM01000358.1 GCA_003557825.1 Candidatus Hydrogenedentota bacterium
CGGCTGCTTTGCCACGTTGGGTTTCGGTATATCAGGAGGAGTTTGATGTGGAAGCCCTTCCCACCCCCTACCAACCGCTTGCCGATGGACTCAGCGGGGCGACGCCCAAAGATGAATCTTTTGCCGTGCGGACGGATGTGCCCAAAGGGAGTCGATGGATTGTGTGGGTCGAGGTGAATCTTGCGGCGGATTACAACGCTCATTTCCCGCCACCGGGAACGCCGGGAGGCGCTGAGGATACCCACCACGATGGTCAGCCCTCGGTGCTTTACCGGGGTAAACTTCATGCTGTTCCCGGCGAACAGGTGGAACCGGAGTTATGGGCCTATAGCCGCCCGAGAACGACCTCCGGCGAACTTGAACGGGATCTGTCGCCCATCACCACGGCGCGCGATATTTTGACCGCCCTTGAGGTGCGCATAATGGATGATTAGATGTCCGGAACTGGAACGTCGGGCGAATAAAAAACGGAGGAGGCGCTTAACCCAGGCATGGGCGGCGCAAGGAAAAGCGAAAGGATGAAGAAGCCATGCGAAAGAAGAGCGTAATTGCGCCGGATTGGTGGGACTTTACTACGTTGGATCAGGAATTGCTAAACGATGCCGCGACAATGACGGAGACGGATTTGCTTCAGTTGTCGCGGGATGGGTTTAAGGTAGCTTTCTACGAGACTCTCGAAGACTTCTACCTTGCGGAGGCCCTTGAATACATCGAGGCTTGGCGGGCGTCCACGCCCGACAATCCCGTGGGCGTTTGCGGTCCTATCGGCCCGACCGAGCAATTGCCGCTGGTGGCGCGGCTCGTGAATGCGCTGGGCATCAAACTGGCCAAGCACGAGGCCCATTTCTGGGGCATGGACGAATGGGTGCTCGACGGGAAACCCGTGGACGAGTCTCATCCCCTGTCCTTTCAAAAGGCCAACGAGGCCCTTTGCTTTGGACAGATGGACCCGTCCCTGCAAATGCCCGAAGCAAACAAGCATTATCCGTTGGACACCGCTTCGTTTACGGCCTCGTTCGATCAGATCCGTTGCGCCGTCATGCAGGGCGGCCAAGGCGATGTAAAGCATTGGGCGTTCAACGACCCCTTCAAACGCGAAGGCGCCTATGTGGATGCGCCGCCTTCCCCGGAAGAGTATCGTAAACTCGGCGCTCGTATGGTCGAACTCCATCCGATTACCATTATGCAAAACGCGCGCACCTCAGGCGGCGGCCGCGTGTCCGATGTACCAACCCAGGCCATGACCGTTGGGCCGGTTGAGACCTGGAAATCCGACAAGGTATCCATATGGCATGCGGGAACCCATGACAATCCCTTTGGGATGCGTCTGACGGCTTTCATGATCAGCAAGGGCATTGCTGACAGTGCCGTACCGATGAGCCTGTTGGCGGATCACCCGAATGTGCAGTTCAACTATTACCGCCCGGCAATCAAATCCTGCGACGTGGAGATGCACTAGACGATGACCGATACCGATAAAGTCCCGGCGGTGCTTGCGCTGGCGGCGCATCCCGACGATATTGAGTTCATGATGGCGGGGACCTTGTTCCTGCTGAAGCAGGCCGGCTGGGATGTTCATTACATGAACATCGCCAACGGCAACTGCGGCAGTGCGACCGACGATTCGGAGATGGTGATCGCTCGCCGACGTCACGAGGCCATCGAAGCGTGCGAAATCCTGGGCGCCCATTTTTACGATAGCCTATGCAACGATCTCGACATCTTTTATACCCCCGAGCTGATCGGGAAGGTGACGAGTGTTGTGCGCCGGGTTCGGCCTCGTATCGTGCTGCTCCAATCGCCATCCGACTACATGGAGGACCATATGATCTCGGCCCGCATCGGCGTCACGGCGGTCTTTGCCCGGGGCATGCGCAATTATCCGGGCATTCCGCCTTTGCCGCCCATCGGAGACGAGGTGGTCGTCTACCATGCCCTTCCCTATGGGCTGCGGACGCCTCTTCGAAAGGTGATTCGGCCCGGATTATATGTGGACATCGCGTCGGTGCTCGAGAAGAAGCGGGCCATGTTGGCGGCTCACCGTAGCCAGAAGGAATGGCTTGATGTGAGCCAGGGTCAGGATTCGTATCTGCATACCATGGAGACGTTTGCGCGGCAGGTGGGGCATATGTCCGGCGTGTTTCAGTATGCCGAAGGCTGGAGACGGCGGCTGCATCTCGGCTTTTCCGAGCGCGAGGATGACGATCCCTTGCGCGAGGTCTTGGGGGCAGCGTGCCGCATTGATGAGACGTACGAAGCGGACTTGGGGACGTTGGAGGAATAAGGTATCGTCTTAGGGCGTGTCGTCCGGCGGGGAGACGTCCGGATCGTCAACGAAATGCGGTGGAAACGATTCGTCGAGGAGGCCTTCCTTGGCTCCGCTCGGTCCGAAATCCTGGGCTTCGTCGATGAGGCGGAAGATGCGCAGAATGCTTTTGCGACAAGTCTGGAGGGCTTGCTGCTGCTCGAACGTGATTTCGCCGAGTTCTTCGCCCAATAGCATTTCGATATAGCCCAGTACGGCGGAGAGCGGCGACCGGACCCGCTGCGACATGGTGACAAAAAAACCGGCCTTAAGATTGTCGAGCTTCCGAATCTCTTGGTTCAGGTGTTCAAGGTTTGCGTTGGCGATGCGGTTGGATTCCTGAAGCTGTTTCCGGTCGGTAATGTCATGCATGACGGCCACGAAGAACCGGCGGCCGTCGCGGATAAAGGAGCGGATCATCAGCTCGACATGCCGCTCTTCGCCCTCAGCGCTGAGGACGATTTCCTCCCCCATGGTTTCGCCACGCGAACGCAATGCGGCGATTTTGGTGGGTAACGTGCCGTCGTCGAAAAGGAACGACCGGAAGCGTTGGCCCTGTAACTCGTGGTGAGGAACGCCGAGAAAATCGCAGGCGTGTTCATTGGCGTCCGTGATCAGCTCATTGTCATCGAATACAATAATCGGATCGGCGGCGGTGTTTAGAGTGGTTCGGAGCAGCGCCTCCGAAGAAGCAAGGGCCTGGGCTTGGCTTACATAGCCCTCTTCGATGGTCCAGAGCTGATCGCCGATGCGAGCGGTGACCCAGCCGGCCATGGCGATAAGGATGAACCGAACGACTATCATTCCCGGCGGCATGGCCAGCCCCACCGCATACAATTCGATCAGCACGACGGCCCCATAGGCGCCGCAGCAGGCCAATGTGAACCCTAAAATGTCCGCCAATCGACGGGAATAGGCGATGAATCCGATGATAAGCAGGATGTAGACTGCGAAGGCCGTGCTTTCCTCCGCGCCGGTAAGCAAGACCAGCAACGAGCATTCGATCAAGTAAAACGCCATGTTGAACGAACTGCGGAACCAGCGATCACGATTGGTCAGCAATACCCAATGGGCGAAAAGGTTGTGGGCGATGACCAAGCCCGTGATGATGACCATGTTTCGCACCGGGCCCTCGAGGTATCCGGCGATATACAATGGGGCAATTAGAAAAAACGCCACATACCGACCGATCAACGCAGTGCGTTCGACCCGAAGAATGAGCGTGCGCCGGGACTCGGTCAACGATTCCATGGCGACCTCGTGGCAGCGGCATAGACCCGGTTGCGCGGCACGTGCAGCATTTGTGAAACCCGGCGAATGGCATCTCGTTGAGACAGGTTCTCGGAGGCCATAAGGTCAGCCACCTGTGCGCGAATGGCCTCATCGTCCAGGCTCGCGCCGGGGTCCGCCGATTCCGTGTGAATCAGCACCACGCATTCGCCCCGAGGTCGGGCATGGTTGAAATGCTCCTGAACAGAACCGGCCGTCCCCGACACGACCTCCTCAAATTTCTTGGTGAGTTCCCGGGCGACGACGACTTGAGCATCGGGAAACTCATCGGCCAATCGCCCTAGGGTGGCGGTCAGACGGTTGGGCGATTCGTAGAAAATATGGGTGGTCGACCATTCGGTCATCTTGTCCATCAGACGATTCGCGTCTCCCGGCTTGCGCGGAAAAAACCCATGGAATGTAAAGGCATCGGTGGGCAATCCGCTTACGGACAGCGCGGCGGTCACGGCGCAGGGGCCCGGGATAGCCGCCACGGGAAAGCCAGCTTTACGGGCTTCATGGACGATGCGGTAGCCGGGATCGGAGATACAGGGAGTACCGGCATCTGTGATCAAGGCGATATTTTTACCTTCGGCCAGGGCTGCAACAAACTCCTCCGTGCGAACGGCTTCGTTGTGCTCATGGTAGCTGCGTACCGGCGTAAGGATGCCAAAATGGTCGAGTAACCGGCGTGAATGGCGGGTATCTTCGGCGGCGATAACATGGACTTCGCTTAGGATGCGCACGGCTCGGGCGGTGATATCCTCGAGATTGCCAATCGGCGTTGCCACCACATACAAACAGCCTGCGTCCATATTTTTTCCCATACTGCGGCCCCCATCACGACCGATCCGTATAGCGTCACCCTATCATATCCACCGTCATGGCCGCCAGACCACCGTGGGCCTAGTCTTCCGTGCCATGGTATTCCTGTAACGACCGCACATCCAATTCTCCGTCGCGGAGGGCGCGGATACCCTGTATCGCGGCCCGGGCAGCGGCTAGGGTCGTCATGATAGGCAGGTTGTGTTCGATGGCCGTTCGGCGAATGCTCCGTTCGTCGGCTTTCGATTCCATGCCGAGGGGCGTATTGATGATCCAATGAACATCGCCATTGATGATCCGGTCGACTACATGGGGTCGTCCCTCGCCGATTTTGTGGACAAGTTCGGCGTGAATGCCTTGGGCTTCAAGGGTGGCCGCCGTACCTTGGGTTGCGAAGATGGTGAAGCCTAGGTCGACGAGATCCTGGGCGATGGTTCCCATCTGCGCCTTGTCGCGATCGTTCAGGCTTAGGAATACCGCGCCGCTTTCCGGAATGCGACTGCCCGCCGCGACCTGGCTTTTGGCGAAGGCCAGCCCCATGTTTTTATCGATGCCCATGACCTCGCCGGTACTGCGCATTTCCGGTCCCAGCAAGATGTCCACGCCGGGAAACTTGATGAAAGGCAATACGACTTCCTTGGCCGCCACGTAATCGATATGCGGATCCGCCGTGATGCCGAGTTCAGCCAGTGTCTTCCCGGCCATCACGCGGGCGGCGATTTTCGCCAGGGGAACGCCCGTAGCTTTGCTGACGAAGGGAACGGTCCGCGAGGCGCGAGGATTGACCTCAAGGAGGTAGATAATGTCGTCGCGCACGGCAAACTGGATATTCATCAACCCTATCACGCCCAATTCGAGAGCCAATGCGCGGGTTTGTTCCTTGATACGTTCGATCGTATCGGCATTAAGGTCGTAGGGCGGCAAGATACAAGCGCTGTCGCCCGAATGGACGCCGGCTTCTTCAATGTGTTGCATGATGCCCGCCACAACAACGTCGTTTCCATCGCACAACGCATCCACATCAATTTCGATGGCGGCTTCGAGAAACTTGTCGATCAGCACAGGGTGATCCGGTGAGGCATCTACGGCATGGGTCATGTAGCGGTCAAGGGAGGCTTCGTTATAGACGATTTCCATGGCCCGTCCCCCAAGCACGAAGGAGGGACGAACCACCACGGGATATCCGATGCGGGCAGCTACGGTGCGGGCTTCTTCCTGTGATGTGACCGTATCATTGGCCGGTTGCAACAACCCGAGTTTCTCGACCACCTCGCGGAAGGCTTTACGGTCCTCCGAGCGGGCGATGCTTTCGGGACTGGTACCGATGATGGGCACGCCGGTCTTCCACAGATCCATGGCGAGGTTCAGGGGCGTTTGTCCGCCAAACTGTACGATAACGCCTTGAGGTTGTTCTCGTTCCACTACATTCAGTACGTCTTCGAGGGTAACCGGTTCGAAATACAACCGGTCCGATGTGTCGTAGTCCGTCGATACCGTTTCCGGATTCGAGTTGATCATGATCGTCTCGTAACCGTCTTCAGCCAGCGCGAATGCAGCATGGCAACAACAGTAGTCAAATTCGATGCCTTGCCCGATCCGATTGGGTCCGCCGCCGATGATCAGAATCTTGGGTCGATCCGATGGACGTACCTCGTCTTCGTCGCTGTAGGTGGCGTAGTAATAGGGCGTGTAGGCTTCGAACTCGGCGGCGCAAGTGTCGACGAGTTTAAAGGTAGCCGTTACGCCGGTGCGTTTACGAAGGTCCCGCACGTCCTGCTCCGGCATGGCCCACAAAAGACTGAGCTGTCGATCTCCGAAACCGAGTTCCTTGGCATGGCGCAAAGTATTGGGGTCGCCTGGATCCGCTTCGGCAAGCGCCTCGCCGGCATCGACCAGATCGCGCATTTGCCGGAGAAACCATGGGTCAATCGCCGTGGTCTCATGCAGTTCGTCCACGGTCACGCCGAGGCGAAGGGCCTCGGCCACGCGCAAGATGCGATCGGGCCGGGGCGTTCGGACATAGCGGAGCAACGCTTCCCGTTCTTCGGCGGGATCTCCGTTCTCCGTAAGCGGTTTACCGCGGCCGTCGAACCCCAGTCCCATGCGATTGATTTCGAGGGAGCGCAATCCTTTCTGTAAGGATTCTTTGAACGTACGGCCGATGCTCATGGCTTCGCCCACGCTTTTCATCTGCACCGACAAGGCGTCGTCGGCTCCGGGGAACTTCTCGAAGGCCCATCGGGGAATCTTGGTGACCACATAATCGATGGTCGGTTCGAACGAGGCCGGCGTTTCCTTGGTGATGTCGTTCGGAATTTCGTCCAGGCTATATCCGACGGCCAGTTTGGCGGCGATCTTGGCGATAGGAAAGCCGGTTGCTTTCGATGCCAGCGCGGAACTGCGCGATACCCTGGGATTCATCTCGATGACCACAATACGACCGTCTTCCGGGTTGAGTCCGAATTGAATGTTCGAGCCGCCCGTGTCGACGCCGATTTCGCGGATACATGCGATAGCGGCGTCGCGCATGAGTTGGTATTCTTTGTCAGACAGTGTTTGGGCCGGCGCAACGGTGATGCTGTCGCCCGTATGGACGCCCATGGGGTCGAAGTTTTCTATCGAGCAGATGATGACCACGTTATCGTTCATGTCGCGCATCACTTCGAGCTCGTACTCTTTCCAGCCGAGCACCGATTCTTCGATGAGCACCTCGTTGACGGGGCTCATGTCGAGTCCCCATTTGACGACATGGTCAAACTCTTCTTTGTTAAACGACACGCCTGCGCCGGAGCCGCCCAGCGTGAAGGCCGGCCGAATGATCGCTTTGTAATTGAGCTCGGCTCCGAATTCACGGGCTTCGGCAACGGTGTGTACAACCAGGCTTTGCGGCACTTCCAGGCCGCATGCGATCATGGCATCCTTAAAGGCTCCACGGTCTTCGGCCTTGTGAATGGCATCGCGATTGGCTCCGATCAGCTCGACGCCGTAGCGTTCGAGGATGCCCGCATCGGCGAGGTTCATGGCGAGGTTAAGTCCCGTTTGGCCGCCTACCGTGGGTAACAGGGCGTCGGGACGTTCCCGCGCGATGATCCGTTCGCACGTTTCAACTGTGAGCGGTTCGACATAGGTGCGATCTGCCATGGTCGGATCGGTCATGATAGTGGCCGGGTTGCTGTTGACCAGCACCACTTTATACCCCTCCTCGCGAAGGGCCTTGCAGGCTTGGCTTCCCGAATAATCAAATTCGCAGGCCTGGCCGATAACAATCGGGCCGGACCCAATTATGAAAATTGTTTGGATGTCGGTGCGTTTCGGCATAGGGCTCCTGTGTCGCCGGAATGGACCGGCCGCGATGGGGGTTGCGCAAAAAAAAGACATCGGCGCAGGCCGATGTCATCGAGTAATGTCGAGAATCTCCAACTCGACCTGACCCGCGGGAACGGTGGCGACGGTTACCTCGCCTACGGCTTTGCCCACCAGCGCTTTCCCGATGGGCGACTTAACGGATATTTTTCCGTCGGCCATGTCCGCTTCAACCGGTCCAACCAGGGTGTACGAAGCCTTCCTATTGGTCTTCTTGTTCAACACCGACACTGTGGCGCCCAGGTAGGCCTTCGACGTGTCCATTTGCGATTCGTCAATGATGGAGGCCCGGGCGATTTTATCTTCGATGTCGCGGATGCGCGCATGCAACCGGGCCTGTGCTTCCTTCGCCGCATGATACTCGGCGTTCTCGCGCAAATCGCCGTAGCTTCGGGCGTGTTCGATTTCGGCCGCGATCTTTGGACTTTGGGCACGGCATTCCGCCAGCTCTTGCTTAAGCCTCGCCAGTCCTTCCGCAGTCATGTGAATCTTATCCATGGCAAACATATCCCTTTCACGATGTACCGTGTTTGGAGTGCGTAGGGGCGTTAGGTCCGGTTGTTCCCTTCCCCGGGGCAATTTCGTACGCAGTTGATGTCGTCGGCATCGCCAAAGAAAAGGCCCAATGCCGATTCCCTTCCCCGATGCATGACCAAAAGTATAACAAAATGGCCGCGAACCTCGAAACATTGGACTGTTGTCAGCCTATGTCCGAAATAATCCCTGGCCGAAGCTGGCCGCTTTCTGGCCGAAACCGGCTCCGGCAGCCTCGGTCTGCGTCCGAAAACGGGTTGGGATCATGAACTGCAAGGCCCTTTTGAGGTTCGTGCTTGGTCGTCAACGATCCGCACAATACCCCCGTATTTATTGTGTAAAACGGTGATCGACCCCCTTCGCTGGAAGGTGTTGATAAGGCTCGGCGAACGAGGGGTTGACATTGCCCCCTTTTTTTGCTAGACTACTCTTCCGCTTGGGCGACAGGCGCTACGCAAATTCGTTCCGATATGGAGCAGTGCCCCGTCCCCTGCGGGTGACATTTGCATCAGGAACTGCTGACCAGTCCGGTTGGATTGGCCCTGGAAACCACTCGGTGGACGGGGGGTTGACAAAGGCCTCAGCATTTGGTATACTCTCCTTTCGGGTGGCGGAAACATGGCCGCCCACTCAGGAGAAACCTCCTGATGACGCGAGCGCTTCTTGCAAGTCAAGAAGATTTGTCAAAAGCGTTGGCGGTTTTTTGCGCCCAATTGCAACGGCGGTTGGAGCCAATCGTTCTTTGAAAATTGAATACGGTACATGCCTGTTAAGGTGACATGTCGCAGTGCGCGATAGGGCTTTGGCTCTACAACGCGCTGCTGCTTCAAATGTCACAAGTACTTGCTAAGCAAGTCCTTGTCAATTAAGATTCCTTAACAAAAAAGGAATCAGACTCACGAATCGCAGGGCGTAAGTCCTGTTAGATTTTTTTATCGGAGAGTTTGATCCTGGCTCAGAACGAACGCTGGCGGCAGGCCTCATACATGCAAGTCGCGCGATTAAAGCCCCTTCGGGGGTGTATAAAGCGGCGAACGGGTGAGTAACAGGTGGACAACCTACCTTTTGGCGGGGGATAACCACGCGAAAGCGTGGCTAATACCGCGTATGGTTGCTTGTCATAGGATGAGTAAAGAAAGGCGCTGCAAGGCGCCGCCAAAAGATGGGTCCGCCTCCCATTAGCTAGTTGGTGAGATAACAGCTCACCAAGGCAACGATGGGTAGCCGAGCTGAGAGGTTGATCGGCCACACTGGAACTGAGACACGGTCCAGACACCTACGGGTGGCAGCAGTAGGGAATATTGGTCAATGGGCGAAAGCCTGAACCAGCCATGCCGCGTGGAGGATGAAGGCCTTCGGGTCGTAAACTCCTTTTCTGTAAGAAGAAAGGCTTAGGGAGGAAATGCCCTGGGTTTGACGGTATTACAGGAATAAGCAACGGCTAACTCCGTGCCAGCAGCCGCGGTAATACGGAGGTTGCAAGCGTTGTTCGGAATTACTGGGCGTAAAGGGAGTGCAGGCGGCCATGTCAGTCTGAAGTGAAAGCCCGGGGCTTAACCTCGGAAGCGCTTTGGATACTGCATGGCTTGAGTACGCGAGAGGAAAGCGGAATTCCAGGTGTAGCGGTGAAATGCGTAGATATCTGGAGGAACACCGGTGGCGAAAGCGGCTTTCTGGCGCGTTACTGACGCTGAGGCTCGAAAGCGTGGGGAGCAAACGGGATTAGATACCCCGGTAGTCCACGCCGTAAACGTTGTGCACTAGGTGTAGGAGGTATCGACCCCTTCTGTGCCGCAGCTAACGCATTAAGTGCACCGCCTGGGGAGTACGGTCGCAAGACTGAAACTCAAAGGAATTGACGGGGGCCCGCACAAGCGGTGGAGCATGTGGTTTAATTCGAGGCAACGCGAAGAACC
>PWNM01000207.1 GCA_003557825.1 Candidatus Hydrogenedentota bacterium
CCCGTGGCCGTGTGAGTCTCCGGATATAGTCCAGTAAACAACGTGCCAAAGGCGGGCTTGGTCCAGGAAGCATTTGAAAAGGATTGCCGAAACGTAATCGCATCCTCTGCAAAGGCATCAAGTCGGGGCGTGTGGGCGTCAACATCCTCGGCATACAGGGACAGATAATCCGCTCGAAGGGCATCGAGTACGATCAAAATCATCGGCGGACGGGTGGCATCGCGATCGGGCGCAAATTCCGCAACCATGTCCGGTCGAGGAGTGACCCAGGAGGCAAAAGCGCCAATCAACAAAATGCACAGAAACACCCCTAGGGTACCCCCGACCATACGGAGACGGGATCCGGCCCGCGTTACCGCCACATGGGCTATGACCCCCAACACCACCCCTGTAACGGCTGCGATCATGGCGATGATAAACAGTGCCCCAGCCCCCGGCATATGCCCCATCATGACATCCCGAAAATATCGAAACGCGCCAAATACAAGCATTCCACCGCTAACCAGTCCGCCCAAGCACAGGCCAAACGTGATAGACGGCCGCGGAAATCGGTCCATTACAAGATAGAGAAAGGCCAGACCACAGGCAGCACCCAGACCTGCGCCGGCGAAAAGGATCCCATAGACCAAAGGTCCCCACCAGAAGGCGGCGTATTCCTCGAGTCCCCCCAGTATGCGAGCCACCCAAATCGATTCCATACCTCCGATCAACGCACCGGCCAGTAAGCCGCCCGTTAGTCCAGCAAGTAAACAATCCAACAACCGCAGACGGTATACCCTTAGCTCCTCCGGGGTGAGCGAAATCCCTTTGCTTGTTTCTGCCATTGAATCCCGTGCACGTCGCAATTCCATTGTCAGTTCATCCTTCGAAGGTTTTTTCATCGATAACAGCAGTGGCAAACTAAACACGAGCGGTACAATTTCGCCTGCCCACAGGCCCAGATGAGCAAAGACCACGCTTGCTGCTACGCCGGCCTTGTCCGCCAGGAAATACCCAAACAAGAGCTCCCGAACCCCCAGCCCACTCACGGTCGGTCCTACGATCGACCCGACAATGACCATTGGACTGATAAACAAAATGTCGAGGATAGAGGTTTCGGCCGCACGAACTGCTGACGCTGTCCCGAAGTATTTAAGACAGGTTCCCAAATGGACACATAGTCCAAGCCCGACTGCTAAGGCCAACATACCCCGTCGTCCAGAGTAGGCTGCTACGGAGTCGCCGAGTTTCGCCGCCTTTTGGCGAATGATAGGGGGCAATGGAATCAGGGCGATAATAAGCGCTATAACCCTCGGATTAAACAAAACCAGCAGTCCCGCCAGGATAAAACCAAGCATCATGAGAACCAGTAATCCCAGGAGGGTGATGTTGAACTCTAGGAATCGCAGGCCCAGCGGTAGGGTAAGGCATACCAGAATAGCTAGAGCAATAAAGCCGGTCAGTTTTTCGACAGCGATAACTGTCGTGGACTTTATGATCTCGCCCGTTTGGCGAGAGGATTCCACCAAACGATAACCATCAAGGCCCATCGTACCGGGAAGAAATAATCCGATAGCGCGGCCCATGAACCAGCATTTGGTAAGATACCAAATGGGCATAGAAAGATTCTGCTCTCGTAACAACAGCCGCCAACGGAGAATCCCGGCAGAGATACCGACCAGTTTGATCAAAACCGCGAATCCAAACCAGATAATCGCGGTACCCGTATCTACGTCACGCAATATCGCCCATAGCGCCCCGGGAGTGACACCGTGGAACAGCTCCTCGTCAAACCCAAACGTTTGGGGACGAAAAAGGAGGACAAACAAGGCGCAAATAAAGGCGATCTTAAGGACAAACAACACCCACCATCGCTTCGAACGACCAGGTTGATGCGATTCGGGGTGTTCTGTACTACCCTCAGTCATAAAGGCTTCCCGTTGGGTTTGATTGGACCATGTTTGGTCCGATTACGATACGTATCTGCTGCGCCACTCCGATTTCGGACAGCCTAAACAGGATGCCCATCCAATCGATGGCATGTCAAATAAGCCGCACTGGAAACTCTCAAAATGGCCGCTAATTGCCAACCTATCAGAGCACATAGATCATCACCTGACGGTAAACAACAGCATTATCCATCGAGCAACCCAGGCAAGGCTTCGGCAAACTCCGCCCAGGAGTTGAATACCCAGTCCGCTTGAGTTCCGTCGAGATGGCGGTTATTGTCTGCGACAAAGAGGGCCGCTTTTGCACCCACCGCCTGGGCGCCCACGATGTCGGTCGGCTCAAGGTCACCAATATGCAACAACTCGGAAGGTTCAACCCTCAACGCCTTTGCCGTTCGTTCGAACATTATCGCCTGTGGTTTGGATACGCCGACTTCATCGGAAAAGGTCAGCACATTAAAATAAGGAGAAAAACCATGGCGTTCCAGGAGAACACGCAATGAAGTCCCCGGACTCATCCCGGAGTCTGAGATCACCGCCAACGGTAGGTGTGTGGACGCCGCTATGACGGCATCAAGCGCTCCGTCAATTGGAACAGGGGAATGATGCAGTATTGCCGTAGCAAAAACCTCAGAGAGATACTTCGTCTGTTGCGGGCCCATTTTGACACCCAAATGCTCCGTTGCCAGACGAACGGCGTCCACAGGAGTCAGATTGCGTTGCTCCTCGATGTGGGTCCGCATGAAAGCTTCGGCAATCTGTGCGAGCGCTTCTTCCGCAGCATAGGTCGGAACACGCGCCGCCTCTGCCAAAGCATTGGTTCGTATCCATTGTCGCTCTCGTCCATTGGCATCGCGAAAAAGGGTACACCAAAAATCAAAGGTGATGGCTCGAATGGCCATGGTTATACCCCTTTTATAGTGGCGTCGCCATTGTCCGATGCCTCAATCCCAATGGATGATGGTTCAGGCATGTTCTGACAGCCATACCAAATCAACAGCTCACGGTACCGCCCCAGCATGTTCTCAACCGGTCCGCTTAGACGATGGGCTATTTTACGCGCGGGGTTGCCCGCCCAGATTTCGAGGGGGCCGATGCTCTTCGTCACCACACTGTGGGGGGCCACAATGGCTCCGTCTTCGATAGTAACGCCTGGGGTAATGTAGCAACGGGCGTCGATAAGAACCTTCGAACCGATAACAATGGGTTCGGCGATGTGGGGAGTCATCCGCCAATGATTATCGGTACCAATAACGAAATGGTTGGTATCGCGAATGACACTATAGGGGCCGATGCCTGTTTGTTCGCCCACTTGAACGCCCTTAGTGGCCTCGATCATGGTATATTCGCCCATGGATACCTGCGATGCCAATTCGATGTGTGCGCCGCTCTTTGTGCGCATTACAATATGGTTTTCAAATATGCATCGGTCGCCCGCGGATACATGACCATCAATTTCCAGGTATTTCCCGTGGAATTCACAATCTTCACCGCATCGATCAAACATTGCCCGCAACCTTCGGACGCGCAAGTTTTCCCACATCAACTGTTTACCTCCTTGTTTTTGGGTTCCATATTGTAGCCGACTGGTCTTCATACGGGCAATGCGCCAGAAACACCAGTTCGATTTACGGGTCATCTATTGCTATTGTATGGACCTTAGCCATGGCATTATGGGGTGCACGGGCTCCTTTCGATACTTCCACGATAATAGGGGATAGGCATGTACAGCATATGGCAAGGTGATCGGGTGCGTCTACGCGCTGTTGAACCGGAAGATTGGGAGGTCTTCGCCTCATGGCGCCATGACACGGAAATGGCCCGACTGGGGCACTGCATCGAGTTCCCCGCTTCTCGTGAGATGATCAAACACTGGACTACCAGTGGAGCGACCACGCACCCGGAAAATGATTGCTTTCGTTTTGTTATAGAAAACCAAGACGACACATTGGTGGGTACGATTAACACACACGGCTGCGAACGACGACATGGCACATTCAAATACGGTATAGCCATCGGCCGGGAGCATCGAAGAAAGGGTTATGCGGCCGACGCCATCCGCATATTACTGCGCTATTTCTTTTTCGAATTGGGCCATCAAAAGGTCACGGTGGACGTATATGCCTTTAACACAACCTCTATCACGTTACATGAGCGCCTTGGATTTCAGCATGAGGGACGCCTTCGTCGCTTGATTCGCAGCGAGGGCGCACTGCACGATGTGCATGTTTTTGGTATGACGGTGGAGGAGTTCGAAACTAAATGGGAAGGCCAATAACATAGGAGCACACGAGTTATTCATGGAAATGCCCGAATATAACAAGCACGTAAAGGTGCGTCTTGCTACAAATGACGATATTCCAGAAGCTGAGCGAATCGCCGTTAAAGCGTTCAACGCGAACCTTCTGGGGGCCTACAAACCGGACACCACGCTGGTTGTCGAGGGACCTGAAGGCAATATTGTCGCGGCCATGATTATCACGCCCGACCCCATGTGGTGGGGTACGGCATCTATTCCTGCGGCCGCCGTAGGAGGAGTGGCGACCGATCCGACCCAGCAGAAAAAAGGATATGCCGGAGCCATGATGATCGGAGCGGTGCATCACTATCGCGAGCATGGTTGGGCCGTTTCGCCGTTATGGCCCTTTTCCTTTGCCTATTACCGGAAATTCGGGTGGGAGCTACCCCAACGCGACTGGGTGATTCGCGCCTGGCCGGACATGCTCCGAGGCTTGCCGGGATCGGCTTCCGGCGTACGCACTGCCAACAAGGATGATCTCGAAGGTCTGGTGTCAACCTATTCACGAGCGGCGCAACGAACAAATGCCCAGACAAATCGATCTCAGACGAACTGGGACAACCGAGTTAGAGAGGAATCATCCGGCGAAAGAAGCTTCTTCGACCAATGTCTGATCCACACAGATAAAAAGGGCTCTGTCGATGGTTATGCGCTTTACGGAATGCACTCGAGAGACCGGTCGCAGGGGCAGGACATGACCGTACGCGAGTTGATCGGAGATACCCTGGGTACACAACTCAGTCTCCTTCATGCCTGCGCCGATGTCCCCAATGTGATCTCCGTATCAATCACATTGCCGGTTGATAGTCCCATTCCCGATCTGTTCCCGGACTATGTAAACATCGAATCGGCCCAACGCCTCATGCTGCGCGTTTTGGATATATCCACCGCACTGACCGAGCTCCATCCTCCGAAAGGCGAAAAGGGCGTTGTATCATTCCAGGTGCGCGACTGGATTGTATCGGAGAAGCACCCTATCGAGATTACAGCGGAGTTCGACAATGGCGAGGTCTACGTGTCGCCCAGCGCCCGCTCCGATGCGATTCAATGTGATATTGCGGCTTTTTCGAGGCTGTTCAGCGGCGGGATGAACGTAGAACGCGGACGGCTTCTCGGCGTAATCGAAGGGGGTTCTGCCCAGGCCGACGCCGCCAGTGACGCTTTGCTTTTTGGACGCGCCCCGTTCCGCTCCGAGCTTGAGCCGGGATAATCGTGAGCCATTTGACACCCCTATACGCCCTTGCTAGAATCGCTTCGATTCCACAGGGAAAGGCGCAGCACGTGGGCAGAATCAATGGATGGCAATACTCCCTCCTCATGAGGCATGAGGAGGGTTCTTTTTGTCCGAACGAAGCCGCCCCCACATGATCATCACCGGAAAGCGGAGGATATGAGTCAATTTGATGATGAATCGACGGTCGAACATACCGTCTTGATGGATGATGAGGCAATCAGAATGGCCGTACATCGGCTTGCGCAGGAAATATCCGAAGCCAACCCGGACATGCATTCCGTTGCCTTTTTGGGCGTACTGAGCCGAGGACGGCCATTGGCAGAGCGGCTCGTAGCAGACATCGGGTCAATGGTGGGCGTAACGCCTCCGGTCGGTTCGTTGTCCACCCGGTTATACCGGGACGACCTACGGTCCGGTCATGTTGGAGGCATTACAGGCGCAACCGGAACCCATTTTGATTTCGATGTTGACGGCAAAACTGTGATCATCGTCGATGATGTATTGTCTACGGGGCGCACGGTACGCGCCGCGATGGATGAAATAATCGACTATGGACGTCCCCGGCGGATCCAACTCGCCTGTCTGGTCGACCGCGGCCTTCGGGAACTTCCGATACAAGCCGATTTTTTGGGCTGGTCTCTTGGAACGACGCCGCACGACCATGTATCGGTTCGCTTACGGGAAACCGACGGGGAGGACATCGTACTGCTTGAACGGAAAAGGGGCGCTGCAGAAGCGGAGGGAAGGGAATAGATGACAGCGGCAGCAGAACAAAGCCGTGTCTGGACGCGGAAAGATTTGATAGGATTGGAGCCTTTGGCCCGTGAGGATATAGAGATGATCCTCGATACGGCTCCCCAGCTTCTGGCGGTGTCTCAACGGGAGAGTGGTATCAAGAAGGTTCCGTTGTTGCAGGGTCGGCTTGTTGTTAACTGGTTCTATGAACCGAGCACCCGCACCCGCACCTCCTTCGAACTGGCTGCCAAACGACTGAGCGCCGACACGCTAACAATGAATGTCTCCACATCAAGTGCGAAAAAAGGCGAGACGCTTCACGATACACTGTTCAACATTGAGGCGATGCACAGCGACATCGTGGTTATCCGCCATGGATGCGCCGGTGCTGCACGCTTGCTTGCTGAAAACCATCCATCAAGTATCATCAATGCCGGCGATGGCGCCCATGAGCATCCTACCCAAGCATTGCTCGATGCGTTCACCATGCGGGAACACATCCGCCGGAGTCGCCAGGATCCAAACGCAACCCTTGATGGCGTGCGAGTGGCTTTGATTGGCGACATTGCTCACAGCCGAGTGGCTCGAAGCAACATTTGGGGACTGAAAAAGCTTGGCGCAAGCGTGGTGGTCTGTGGTCCGAGTACGCTTTTGCCGCCGCATATTGAAAAGCTTGGTTGCGATGCCACCACGAAATTGAAAGAAGCCATAGACGGAGCGGATGTCGTATATTCCCTTCGCATCCAATTGGAACGCCAGCAAAAATGCCTGTTCCCAACCATGCGCGAATATGTCCGGCTCTTCCGTATCGACAACGAATCGCTTAAGGCTGCACCACCCCATGCCATCGTCATGCATCCCGGTCCGATTAACCGTGATTTGGAGCTATCATCAGAAGTGGCCGATGGGCCTCGTAATGTTATTCTCGAACAGGTCACCAACGGCGTGGCGGTTCGCATGGCAGTCATGCATTTATTGATTAACCGTCCTGCTTTTGACACAGCATAAAAAACGTAAAACCAGTAGGGGATTCCATGAGCATCGTCGTTAAAAACGGCCGGGTGATCGATCCGGCTTCGGAAACATCGGCCAAACTGGACGTACTGATAGAAGGGGATAGGATCGGCCGCATCGCTGAAAACCTGCAGGGGGAGGAGACCATCGACGCTACTGGTTGCGTGGTGTGTCCTGGCTTTGTAGACATCCACGTTCACTTTCGTGAACCTGGTTTCGAATCAAAAGAGAACATCGCCACAGGAAGCCGCGCCGCTGCACATGGCGGTTTTACCTCGGTGGTGACCATGCCGAATACGAACCCGCCCATCGACAACGGGGGCATGGTGGAATTACACAACCGAAGCGCTCGCGAGACGGCATGTATCAAGGTCTGGCCCGCCGCTGCCGCCACCAAAGGACGCGAAGGCGCTGAGATGACCGAGATGGCCGACCTCAAGTCTGCAGGAGCCGTTGCCATCACCGATGACGGCAGCGACATCCCCAGCAGTTGGGTCATGCGCCGGGTACTTGAATATGCCAACATGGTTGGTCTGACCTACCTCTCTCATGCGGAGGACCATACCCTGATGGAGGACGGAGCCATGAACGAAGGGTTTAACTCGACTCGGCTCGGTCTCCCCGGTATGCCCAAAGCCATGGAGGAAATCGCCATCGATCGGGTGATTCGGTTGGCGGAACTGGCTGGAGCCCGGGTTCATATCTGCCACGTGAGTAGCGAGGGAGGCGTCGACATTGTCCGTCGGGCAAAAGGCCGGGGATTACCCGTAACCTGCGAAACCGCTCCACATTACTGGACACTTACCGATGACGCCATCGAGCGGTTTGGACCGAATGCCAAGATGAACCCGCCCCTCCGCGAGTTTGGCGATGTTCAAGCTATCAAAGCCGGCCTGGCCGATGGGACCATAGATTGCATTGCTACCGATCATGCGCCCCATACGGTTACGGAAAAAAACGTCGAGTTTCAACTGGCCCCATTCGGGATCATCGGGCTCGAGACTTCCCTGGCCTTGGGCATTATGGGATTGGTGAAGCAGGGCGTGGTGACACTCGAACGGTTGGTTGACTTGATGACACGAAGGCCGGCGCGTATCCTAGGGTTACCAGCAGGCGAACTGCGGGAGGGAGGACCAGCGGACATCGCGGTTTTTGATCCCGCAGCAGAGTGGACCGTGGAGCCCGATGCGTTTGCATCAAAAGGACGCAACACGCCCTTTGCGGGTATGCATTTACGTGGACTCGTCAAGACGACGATTTGCGATGGAGTCATTGTATATCAGGCATAGCCTTCAACGGGCCAACTTAGGGAGGAATAACTTACCATGGATAGACGCAGTTTTTTGACATCAAGCGCCGCGGCGGCAGGTGGCGTGGCGTTCGGTCTGGGCGCCCGCAAGGCCATAGCCCAATCACCACCTTCGGATGTATCCTTCGCCGATAAACCCCTTGCCATGGCTGTTCCGCCACACTGGTTTTCGGGGGACATCCTGGAACAACTCGAGCAAGTGGCTGCTTGGGGGTTCCCCGCATGGGAATGGCTTGGACCCTCTGGTGATTTGGAGGCAATCCGAGCAAAAAGCGATGAGCTGGGCCTTCGTCCGACTTGCATAGGGGGAGCAGGACATATCGCCCCTGGCGGGATGGTAAATCCCGATGACCATGATGCCGTTGAGAACCAGTTCCGGGAACAACTGGAAAAGGCCAAAATTCTCAACTGCAAAAGGCTGATCGGCTTGACGGGTAACGAACGGGACGATGTCTCTCGGGAACAGCAGACCGATTATGTGGTGCAATGCTTACAACGCCTGGCGCCCATCGCCGAGGACAACGATGTGACCATCATCATGGAGCCGCTGAATACTCTGGTAGACCACCCGGGGTTCTTTCTCAATACGACCGAGCACGCTGTGGAAATCATGCAACGGGTTGACAGTCCGAACGTGCGGATCCTTTTCGACATCTACCATCAGCAGATCACAGAGGGCAATGTCATCCGCAATATCCGCCAAAATATTCAATGGATCGATCATTTCCATGTGGCGGACAACCCCGGCCGACAGGAACCGAGTACGGGTGAATTAAACTACGCCAATATCTTTAAGGCCATCCACGATACAGGCTACGATGGATTCGTTGCCCTTGAATGCGGTCAGTCCGATGGTGTCGAAAACGCATTGCTCGCTGTCCACGACACATTGGTCTGGTCGTAATAGACGCCCCATAAAAAAGCCTACCGCTCGGGGCGATCGAACAACATTCGATCGTTCCGAGTCATTTGTTGTCCAGCATGAAGGGAACAGCCCATGGCCATGACCACTCACGAACGATTTACCCGAATGTTCGCCCATCAAGACGCCGACCGAATCCCTATCTGGGACGGGCCTTGGCCTTCGACTATCGAACGATGGCAACGAGAGGGTATGCCGACGGATGTTAGTTATGTCGAATACTTCGACCTCGACCACCTCGCCGGTATCCTCCACGACAACAGTCCACGATACGAGGCGCGGATACTTGAGGAGACCGATTCCTATGTCGTTCAGACAACACCATGGGGAGTAACGCTGAAGAACTGGAAACATGCCGGTGGCACGCCCAAGTTCCTGGACTTAACCATTTGTGATCGCGAGACCTGGAACTTGGCAAAGGAACGTATGACCCCATCAGACGATCGAGTGAATTGGGCGCATCTCAAAGAGCATTACCCCGTATGGCGTGAGCAGGGGGCATGGATAACGGCAGGGCTTTGGTTCGGCTTCGATATTACCCATTCATGGATTGTGGGAACCGAAAAGCTGCTCATGGCCCTGCTCTCCGATCCGGAATGGTGCATGGACATGTTCGAAGCACATCTCAGCCTCAACCTGGCGATGCTTGACAAAATCTGGAATGCTGGATATACCTTTGATTGCATTACCTGGCCGGACGACATGGGGTACAAAGGGGGAACGTTTTTCTCGCTGGAGAGCTATCGCAACCTGCTGAAGCCATTCCA
>PWNM01000466.1 GCA_003557825.1 Candidatus Hydrogenedentota bacterium
GGGCCCCAACCGCGCAAACACGGCGACCTCGGAAGGACGTTCTGCAGCGACGGCTTCGACTGCATCGGCGAAATCATCGACGGTCTGAATCGCATGGCCGCCAAAATTCATGATCACCACGCCGGGACGCATCCCCGCCATATCGGCCCAGCTTCCCGAACGCACCCGCCGCACTATTACCCCCTGTACATCATCGGGCATGTTGAGCTGAAGCCGCAGATCGGTGGTGATTTCCCGGACCGTCAGCCCAAAGACGGTGTCTTCGTATTCGCCGGCGTCCCGGGCCGCTCGTGGCCGTTCGGCCAAGGTCACTTCGAGTTCCATGGGCGCGCCGTCTCGCAGAAACTCAACCATGACCGATTCGCCGACGCCCGCGGCGCGGACCAGTTGGGTAAATGTCAGGATGTCCCGATCCTGCCGCGCGCGAACGGGGATTTCGTTGAAGGCGGTGATGATATCGCCCCGCTGGAACCCGGCCGCTTCGGCGGGCGAGTCTTGCATAATCGTGCTGATTACCACGCCGCCCCGCTGATCAAGGCCCCAGTATTGGGCCAGATCATCCGTCAGAGGTTGGGTAAACACCCCAAGCCAGCCGTCGGACACGGTCTCTTTGACCGCCGTAATGGTCTCGGGGTCGCGAATGTACTGCTCAAACAATTCGGCCTGATACACCAGGGGATGGCCGCTACGTATGTGCAGGTCGCCGCCTTCCTGTGGTGACATGTCAAAGCCGATGACGCCGGCCAACTCACCCGCGGCCGTCACCACAGGGCTTGTGACAAACCCAAAGCTGATGGGCGAATCCAGACAGTAGGTCGTCCGCGGGTTGTCGAGGATCGCCCCAACACGTCGCACCTGGACCGAGCGCACAAAGTCCAGGTTCTCGCCCATCAAACCGAAAATGAGGATGGGCTCACCGATGCCAAGGCTGCTGTTCCTCAGAAACGATACGTAGGGCAAGGGTTCCGAGATATCCCCGCGGATTTGTAGAAAGCTCAGGTTTACATCGTGGGGTTTTCCCACAAAATCGGCCTCGTATTCCCGTTCATCGTTACCGAATCCGACCGATATGCGGATGTTGAAGGGCTCGATGCTCTCGGTCTGCATATGACCGTGGCTCAGCACCAGTCCATCGGGCGAAACGATGACGCCCAGGGCTTGAGTCTGGCGGGTCCCCGTCTGACCGGTGGCGGGATTGGTGATCTCTGATGTGAACGATATGGCGCACAAGGCGGGCACAACATCGGAATAGGCATGTTCAATCTGCATCGGAGGAAAGGCCTCTGCGGCGGCCCCCATCACGAAGGCGCCGATTCCCACAATCACCGCCGCTATTGTTTGACAGCGGCTCATTGAGCGAACCTGTCTCCGATTAACCAAGGTCTTCAACATCCATAATCTCCTGTGTAGGATCCAACGGTTCAGCGGCATCCTGCTTGACCAATACATACCGCGTCAGCGCAGCGCGACGAACCTCGAGCAAGACCAATCGTTGACCGGTCCCGAGCCGCTCTTCATAGAGACGGCGAAACTGGCCCAGGTCGGGAACCTCTTGTTCATCAACAGTAAGGATGACATCGCCCGGAGCCAAACCCGCAATCGCGGCGATGCCGCCCGGTTGTACGCCCGAAACGAGTACGCCATCCGTCGACGGGAGCTGGGCCCGGCGCGCAATGGCCGACGTCAGCTCGGCTACGGTGAACCCCCATCCTTCGAGTTCGATTTGACCGCCGCGGATGTCTGTCTTCTCCTCCGTCCGTACGTCAATCGTCGCCGTTTGGTCTCCCCGGCGTACGGTAATGGGCACTTCCGTCGCCACCGGCAGTTTTGCGATAGTCTGCAGCACTCGAGGCAGATCCTCTTCAAAGCGCGCATGGGTTGGCGTACCATCAACGGCCACGATCACATCGCCCGGACGTAGGCCGGCCTCCGCTCCCGGAGACAGCGGATCCACATCGGCCACGACCACGCCTTCAATGCTCGGGTCGTCCGTCATGGCCATCATCTCCTGTAGGGAGACGCCCAGCCAGCTTCGGGTGACCTTGCCGGTCTCGATGATTTCGTTCACGACCTCGCGAGCTGTGTCAATCGGAATGGCGAATCCCACGTTATCCGCGCCGCTCAGCCGCCGGGCGTTGACCCCGATCACCTCGCCCCGCAGATTGACCAACGGACCGCCGCTATTGCCGTGATTGATGGCCGCGTCGGTCTGAATCCACGTGTTGTACGGCGATACCATGGGGCCTTGTTCGCCCAGATAGCGGTCGGTTACGCTCACGATGCCCTTCGAGACCGATCGAGATAATCCATGCGGACTGCCCAAGGCGAGGACGGTCTGTCCCGACTCAAGCTCTGCCGAACGACCCAATCTCGCCACCGGCAAATTGGTTCGATCCGTGTCCAGCTTAAGGACGGCGATGTCGGTAAAAGGATCGGCTCCTACGACCTGGGCATCGACCTCTTCTTTGTCGTAAAGTACGCAACGCACGACCGTGCTCTCGCCGGCCACGTGTTCATTGGTCACCAC
>PWNM01000315.1 GCA_003557825.1 Candidatus Hydrogenedentota bacterium
ACGGACTCCGGATTCGCCAGCAAGCCTATCTTTGGATTTTCGTAGGCGGTGATCAGGTCGCCAATGAGGGAATCCACCCGGGATTCGCCTTCGCCGCACACCTTGAGTATCCGAAACTCGAGCATACTATCGAGGGCGAACCGATTCCGAAGAAAGGGCAAGACGCTGTCCTCAAGCATGGCATAGAGCTCGCGGGGAACGCCGGGCATACAGATGATGATGCCCCGGGGATCCTCGACGATGAGACCCGGCGCGGTACCGTTGGGGTTGGGGATGGCTTCGGCCCCCCGGGGAGCATAGGCCTGTTTCCAGTTGTTTTCGGTGATGGTCCGACGCATCCGGGAAAATCGGGCAGCGAGGTGTTCGCGCAGGTCGTCTCGCAGTTCGAGGGGGCGACCGGTCAATTCGGCCACGCAATCGCGGGTGATGTCGTCCTCCGTGGGTCCGAGCCCGCCGGACGTCAGAATCACATCGGCCCGGTCGAGGGCGGCGTCCAACACCCGCAGGATGCGCTCGCGGTTGTCGCCCACCGTGGTCTTTTGATAGATATTGATGCCGTGTTCGGCCAGCACCTGGGCCATATGACTGGCGTTGGTATCGACAATCTGGCCGAGCAACAGCTCGGTACCGATCATGACGATTTCAGCGTTCATGTGTGAGGAATCCGTTCGTTCATCGTGATTGGTCGCACCAAACCGGGATGGTCAGTGGCACGGCCCTATTGTACGCCACGGGCGATGATCTGCCCAAGCCGATGCGGGAACCTTTCCTGTTCACCGTCTAGAAGCCGACGTTGTCTTCGATGACAAACGTGTCCTCTTCATTACCGGCTCCCTGAAGCAGCGGCGCGTCGCATTCGGGTCCTTGCCGGTCAAGCTTGACGGTGTTGCCGGTGATTTCGGCGTTCCGCGTACTCATGATGTAAATGGCTCCCCGGGGGATATCGCGGTGGGGCGCATGGCATACGTCCTCGATAACATTATCTCGAATAACGATGCCGTCGGTGCAAGAAACAAATATTCCGGCGCTGTTGCCGCCGCGGATGGTGTTGTTCTCGAGCGTAATGTTTTTGATAACCCCCGGTTTCGGCGGAAACTCGAAGCCGTGGAGATAGGCGTAGACCATGATAACGCCCTCGGCCGGCGGATTACCGAAGTTGCAGTTTTCGAAAATGTTGTTTCGGACAACAATGTCCCGCGGGGCGATGCTCTCGTAGAAATGGACCACTTCTGTCATGACAAACACCCCGGCGGTAGTAATGTCTGTGAAGGTGCAATCCTCGATCAGGGCGTCGCGGATTTGGATCAGAAATCCCCGGGCGCGGTTGCGTCGGACATGGGTGTTCGAGATATGAGCTCGGGCGACCCGCGACGCGTTGCCCAGCACATGGCCGACTTCGAGCTCCGCGGGCAACGGCTCGGTAAACCGCACCCGCGTATTGCCGTCGTCCAGCAATTCCGCTTCTTCGACCTCGCCTTGGCCATACATGAGCAAGGTATCCGTTGGTGAGAATTCCAGGATATCCCCTACATCGGGCACGGTCGGAATGTCCAGGTTATGCCGCCCGATGACCGTCTGGTCGTCTATCTGTTCGCGAACCGTCAGGTAGAGGCCGGTCTTGATGTTGACGGCATCGTCGCCCATGCCCTCGAATTCGCAGTTGTCAATTCGGATGAGCCCGGTACAGCCGCTGAAATGGCTGCCGTCGGCCGTGGCAGACATGAGCCGATCCGAATCGGGACGGATCAGCACGTTGAACCGCTCGAGGGTAACGTTGTGGCATGTGTCGGCCACAACCCCCATACCCGGTACCGTATAAATGGTGATATCTTCGAGGCGGACATCCTCACATCGTCCGAAATAAAAGGCGTTATAGGCGTAGACCTGATGACGTAATACCGCCCAATAGCCTGTTTCCACTTGGGTTGGGTGGTTCGTGTATATCCGCAGGGTTTGGGGCGCCACCAGTTCAGTCCGGTCGACATTATAATACGAGTCGACGCCCAACCGCCGGGGCAGGCGTGTCTCGGGATCGAAATCCTGGAATGCCTGGACGGGTTCACCGCCTTCAACGGGATAGTCGTCGAATACGCGCACATCGAAGGTCAATCCGTCTATGGCGACTATCTCGCCAGCGGAGAAGGGCGGGCGATCCCAATCGATGGTCAATCCGCGGACCGTGACATCCGAGCAGTGGGAAAAATGAAAGGGCGCAACCAACCCCGAGAAGATGAGCTCGGCCCCTTCGCCCTCGACCACCAGACCATCAATCTCCCTGAAAATAAACGGCCTGCGAGGATCTTCGGCATTCGCGCCTTCGGCGAAATGATAGCGTCCTTTGGGAAACCGCACGACCGGATACTCGACTTCGTGGGCATGGGCGATCGCTTCCATAACGGCCAACGTGTCGTCCTCTCCGTTGTCCGGCACGGCTCCAAAATCGGTTACATCAATCCATGTTGGCGTGGCTCCGGCAGTGGTGAGCCACGCGGTCGTGAGCGCAAGGTGCATTAGTCCTATCATAACGATGATCTCCCCTCATGTTCTGTCCAGTTCTTCGCGTGCGTACTGTACCACGGACTCGAGTTGTTTCTCACGGGACGTCAGAACCCCCGGTTGTCGTCGTTGCCGTCATCAGGAACGGCCCCGAAATCCGTCACCACAATCACCGTTTCGGATAGCGAGGGCCTATCTGCGCCGTCGATAGGCCCCATTGCAGCCAGGAGAACAGCAATTACGCAGCTCGCTTGGATCAATACCATCACCCTCCATGCCATTACAAATTGCGCCCGTACGGGAGCGGTTAATGCGACCACTCTACCACGAACGACGGTCCAAACCGAACCCGGGAATTAGCTGGCCCTATATTTGTGTTTTGGTTTACAAAATTGATATCCTGTTATCGACACCACCCCATTCTGTCGCCTGTAGCGGCGGAATTCGTTAAAACCCGTAGGACCATTCAATCCAAAATGGAGGAACTAACCATGCGAAAACAAGGGTTTACTTTGATCGAATTGCTGGTGGTGATTGCCATCATTGCGATTCTGGCGGCGATCCTGCTCCCGGCTCTGGCGCGTGCACGCGAGGCGGCCCGGAGAGCGTCGTGCGCCAACAACCTCAAGCAAATGGGGTTGGTATTTGCCATGTATGCGAACGAAAGTCGCGGTCTATTTCCACCCATGAAAACCTATCGCTGCGACAACACCGTATCGAGCTGGGAGCAGATTTTCGACACCCGTGCCGTGTATCCGGATTACCTGAACGACTTCGAAATCCTGATCTGCCCAAGCAATCCCGATGGCGGTACTGCCATCGAAACCTGGGATCAGGGGAATACCGGCAGCACCAATTACCGGGCCGTAGAGGGATTCGCCAACACCGGCCGCGTGTATCCCTGCGAGGTCAGCGACCATCCCTATACCTATATCGGGTGGGCCTTGGTTGAGGAAATGATGGATACGCCGGAGAAGGTGCTTGCGTTAGAGGAGAATGTGTACGACTTGGGTATGGCCATATTCGCCGATGCCCGGGTGGTCCAGGATTCCTGGAGATTCTACAGGCCCTTGGGATCCCATGGGTCAGCCCATCGACTACGTGATGGAATCGCGAGGTTCTTCATCACCGATATCAACAACCCGGCAGCGGGGGCCCGGGCCCAGTCGCAGATTGCGGTCATGTGGGACAACATCGCCGATGACGGGCATTTCAACCATGTGCCAGGGGGTAGCAACATCCTCTACATGGACGGTCATGTCGAATTTGTTCGCTGGCCTTCGGGCGGAGAAGGTCCGGGAGGAAGCGTGATGATTGACGGGCAGAATTTCCCCGTTGGGGGAAACTTCCCTATGCATGCGGGCGGCATCGTGTTTCATGAAGCAGTCCACGATTTCTCACCGGGATACGACTATTATCCTGGGGATATCCAGTGGCCTGGCCACGCGGCTTGGTAAGAATCGCATTCCAAACAACGTGATAAAGCGTTTGATGGTAGAAAAACGCCGATCCGCCGCGAGCATGATTCGCGGCGGATCGGCGGAAGCTATCGGGTTGGTTTTCAGGACCCTTCCGGAACGATCTAGAATTCCCGCAAGGGCTCCGGGTTCAGTTAGGAGAAGGGTTCGGGATCGGGTTCCGGCATCGGCTCCGGAAGCGGTTCCACGTCGGGATCCGGCAACGGTTCTATATCCGGCTCTGGAAAATCGTCCAGATCAATTTCATCGATGGGTTCGGGTTCCCAATCGGGTTGAAGGTCAACTTCGTCCGCAAGAGCATCTTGTATGGCCTTGCAGAAATCGGGAAGGTCGTCGGGTACCCGTGATGTAATCAGATTGTCATCGCGAATGACCGAGGCATCCTCAAACACAGCGCCTGCGTCTGTCAGTTCATCGGCAATTCCTCTCACGCCGGTAGCCTCACGGCCATCCAGCACGCCGGCCGTGATCAGAACTTGCGGTCCATGGCAGATGGCGGCCGTCACCTTACCGGCATTAACAAAGTCCGCTGCAAATTGAACAGCGCCTTCATGCTCACGTAAGACGGATGGGGATTCGCCGCCCGGGATGACCAAGGCGTCAAACTCATCCGCCGTGACGAAATCTACCGTTCGTTGCACCTGGATGGTGATGTCGCTGTTATAGGCATTGACGGATCCCCGTTCAATGCCGACAACCGTCACCCTGGCGCCTCGGTTGGCCAGATAGGCCATCGGAACGAGCGTCTCCAGATCGTGGACGCCTTCTCCTACCAAGACGGCAACATGGGCGCCAATCAGGTCGACTTCCTCCTCGTCCGCCAATAGACCGAACGCGGGCGTCATCACCAGTGCGATCAAGGCGACTCCTGTCGCCGCAAACACAGTGAATCGGTAGTAGCCAGTCATAACTGTACCTCCTTTCGGTTTCACTGAACAAGGCTCCTTACAAAAGGAACCATTTCTATTAGCATAAACATTGAGGTGCCGATGGATCAACAGCCGGGCGCAAGGCAAATGGGGATACTACCGCTGACATCCATGTTGGATGCCCTACCGGGCCCGTTGGATTTCCTGTGGCCGGCTACGCGGCCCAGATGGCTGTGCCATGAATGGGCATACGCCGTAAATGGTTGGCTTCCTAAAGGCACGGGGACGTTCGGTCATACTACGGTGATGCTCAACGGTATCTGCGATGATGGGCTTGGACAACATCCTTAAGGGTGAATTCGGCGGGGCAATACTGATGGCGGTAGCCCGTGGGCAACGAATCAATGTCTACGCCTTCTGTTGGCGTGGGGATCTCACGAAGCTGTTTCCCATTTCGAAAGACCAAGATTCGATCCCCTTCGAACTCGACATGGGCGGCTCGCCATGCCACGTCTTCGTGTTCAAGATAATTCCAATGCCATATCCCATCCGCATCGCGTATATAAAAGCTCACTTTATAGGGCTCGAGGATGTGCTTATAGGTTTGGACCACACAGTATTCCATGCCTTCTGGGGAGTATCCATAGGTAAGCACTCCGCTTTGCCCCGGCCCTACCCATGTAATCGCTGCATAGGTCGCCAAAGGGTACGCAAGAAACAGGATCGCGCCCATTGCAAGGAGCGCCGCGGATCCTCTGGTGCGGCTTTTTCGAAATCGCCGGATGCCAACTCCCAAACATAGAATTGGTACGAGCCCAATTAGAAAGAGCAGCAATAAGGCGAGAAAGACCACGACAAGATAAAAGATAAAGAAAGTCATGCTGCATTCCCCATCGCCTATTGGTTCTTGATTAGGGCTGCATGAACCCCATCATAGATGCATAGGGCGCTATTTCAAACGAGCGTTTCGTCTCACCACCCGCCCCGAGAGCTGCGCACGCTGTAGGCGCCGAATCCGCGTCCCATACCCCCGCGGAGATTACGCATATGCTCTCCTGGGCTGGTCCCCGTGATGCGGGCGAACCGATAGTCGTAGGTGAAGATAATCAGTAAATAACCCAGTATGGACAGCATAAGTCCCCAGAAGACCCAAGCGTAGCCACCAACGCCCTGCGTAGCAAAAGAAAGTACGCTCAAAGCGGCTACCACAGCCAGGCCGAGCAGGACATTGTAGTGCCAGGCTGGGCGGGGGCGTGGAGGAAGCCGTTGGCCACTAAGTAGTCGATCCAGGGCTTCTGTACCGGTCATGGTGGCCGAAATCGGCCGTCTTCGATTCAGATGAAAACGGACATATCGGTTCAGGAACCGCTCCCGTTCCGCGTTGGACACATTCCCCCGCGACGAACCAAGTTCAATCCAAGCTTCACTTTCCTCGGTGGCAATAATGAACAACAGGGTTTGATCGCGAGGAAGAGTTTCGTCATGAAGCCCCTCTGCTCGCCAATGCCCCATAACGCGGCGGGCGAATTGCTCCAGTTCGCCCTCACCCCGGGCGCCGCCATGGTTTACAGGCGACCGTACGATTAAGGTGATCAAGGCCACCCCTTGCTGGTCAAGCAACTGACGGGCGCGGCCCTGTAACGCGGCATAATGCTCCTGGGAGAGAATGCCCGCATGATCAAGTACCAGGCGGTCGCGTCCCGGCGTATCAATGTCGTGGATACCCGACGGTTCCTGTGAATGGTGAAGGGCAGGCAGACCGCCATAGGAACCCGGTCTGGTTGTGCCGGGGTGGGCCACATATCCGTTTTGATTGTTGTAGAAAAAGTGTTCACCCGTTGCCGTGCGCGGTAAACGGGGGAGGTAATGCGGATAGAGGTCATCCAGGGTTGGGGGGTAATAGCCCGTGGCCCTTCCGTACTGCACGATAGCCTGCTGGATAGCGTACAGCGTTTGCTGGTCCTGGGGCGGTACGGAAGCAGAAGCGCTGGTTCCGCATGCAAAAGCGACCACGATGATAAGGCCTATTGTGCCAGGTTTGAACATGGCATCTCCCTTTATATACGCGTATCGTTGCGCCCCAAGTATACCGCTGTAACGAAGGACACACAAGGCCCCTAGCCGGCATGTTTGCCCGAAATCAGCAACGACGCAAAAGCCTTCGGAACGCTGTCATTCTAGAATCACCAGCGCATTTTCGACTTCGTTGGGGTTCGTTTCATCGCCCGGCAGTACTGCATGCAAGCGTTCCCCTGCATCTCGGATAACCGCACAGAGGGATTCGATCAACCCCTCGCCTCGATGCAGCCGGTCGGTCAGCTCATCGCACAGCCCATCCAGGGCGTCTTGTCCCAGTAATTCGGTCACTGAGGCATCGGCCAAGATGACCACCATCCGCTCGTACAGGGACACATAAATCATAATGCCGGTAGCGCGCTCGGTATGATGGATGCGCTGATCGAAAAACACTTCCCGGGCCCGTCGATCAACATCCTCTTGTATTTCGATAGCCGGGATAAAAAGCATACGCAATAGCCCAAAACGAGCCGCCAGCACGGCTCCTCCGAAGAACCCGACCAGTACGGCGGCAATCAGGGCGGGCAACCGAAAGGCCGAAGCGGAAAGCCCTGTCGAAGCAACATCCGGCTGGAGATCGTCGACGAAAAGCACCCAGACTACGACAAGCAACACAAGTCCGCATAGCAGCCCAACAATGTCCTCAGCCCGATCGTAGCGCCCGGATATCCGAGCGACAACGGGGACAATCTCGGCCGTTGTATGGGCTTCCGCTTCCAAAACGGCTTGGGCTATTTGATGCTTCTCCTCGTCGGAAATGCGGATGGTTTCTCGTTGCATATGGCCCTTCTCCCCTTTATTGCCCATAGCAGGATGGCGACTTCCCAATTTCGCATGATGTCCTAACCTTAGGGTAGATATACTAACCCGCAAATCACCCGGTTGTCGAAACACAAGGATAGCATCGGCAAAAAGGAGGTCAATACCATCATCAGGACTTCCTATCGTCGACTGAGCTCGTTGTACACCTCGTTGTAATACAGGGCGTTTTCAACGGGGGTATTGGACGGGATATGGTTACCAACGGCCATGAAGAAGCCGGGGCAGTCTTTGCCGATAGCCATGCAACGCTCGACCTCGCGTCGGATGGCGGGCCGATCCCCGTGGAGCAAAATGCGGGTGTCGGCATTCCCAATGAACACGTGGGTCTTGCCATAACGCTCGGCGATATAGGCCATATCCGTCATAGGCTCAAGAATCAACCCATGGACGCCCGTAGCCACGATATCGTCAATGAAGGCCGTATAATCGCCGTCGCTCGTATACAGGATCTTTTTTCCAGATTCGCGTAAAGGCGCGAAATAGCTTTTATAGTGAGGGAACAGGTAAGTGCGGTACCACTCGGGGTCATAGAAAGGGCCGCTGGTCCAAACGATGTCATCGTGTACCATGACGACCGGCACATCCGCCGCCGCAAGGGCGTCAAAGAACTGCTGCATCCACGATGCATAACGACCCAGCATGGCGCCCATGCGTTGGGGGTCCATGCCCAATGCCAAAAGCAGCAAATCCCACCCGAAAAGGTCGATCAACCCCGATATCCCCGTTACATAGATGCCGGTCATGTTGACTCCATCGGGGTAAAAGTCGCAGTTCGCCTGGTAATGGGCCTCGAACTGAGCCGTCAGCGCCGATTGATCCTGAGGGCCGAAAACGTCCCAAAGGTCAAAGGCCAGTACCTCCTCGGGGTCGGAGAAAGGCGATCGCACATTCGTGTCGAAGTCGACGCCCCCGGCGGCGTATTCCGCATGACCCATCCGGGTGCACATCTCACCGAATACCTGATGAGTGATTAAAACACTCCAACAAAGGTCATAGTTCCAGGCCTGCATAAACGCTTTGCGGGCAGCGGTCTGCACCTCGGGCGAACTCTGGGGGGTAACATCGCGACCAGTCACGGCATGAATCAGGTCCCAATGACTCTCGGCGGAATACTCGGTACGCGGTATCCGGGACGGCATCTCCAACTGAAGCGCGGCCCACCCGTCTGCATATGACATCGGTAGATCCCCTTTTGTTGTTCCCAGATGCGTATCATAGCATGGCGGTACGAGGGGAAAGCCATTGGGCGGAACGGGCCATTATCTTGACCCCTCGCGCCGGTTTTGCTAGTCTCCCGCGGAAACTACAGGAGACTTTTGTTCATGACCGTTCCATTGTTAGACTTGCAGGCCCAGTTCGAACGCATTAAAGACGAGATCAGCGCGGTAGTGGCGGAGGTGTTTACGTCACAACGATTCATCGGCGGCCACCATGTCGAGGGACTGGAGCAGGAGGTGGCGACGTATGCCCAAGCCCAGCATGCCATCGCGCTCGCCTCAGGCACGGATGCGCTGCTGCTGGCCCTTCGAGCGGCGGGGGTTGAACCCGGCGACGAGGTCATCACATCGCCCTTTACCTTTTTCGCTACGGCGGGAGCCATACACAATGCAGGGGCGCGGCCCGTGTTTGTGGATATCGAGCCCGATACGTTCAATATCGACCCGAATCGTATCACCGATGCGATTTCCGAACGAACGCGGGCGATTATCCCGGTGCACCTCTTTGGGCAATGCGCTGATATGGAGCCTATTGTTGAATTGGCTAGGCAACACGGACTGGTCGTGCTCGAGGACGCGGCGCAGGCCCTCGGAGCCCGGTATCATGAGCAGCCTGTCGGAGCTATGGGTGCCATGGCCGCTTTGAGCTTTTTCCCGAGCAAAAACTTGGGCGGAGCCGGGGAAGGCGGCATGGTGTTGACGTCGGACGATGCGTTGGCCGAAGGACTGCGCCTGCTGCGGAACCACGGCCAAGGCGCGCAGTATGTACATAGCATCGTCGGTACAAACAGCCGGCTCGATGCGTTGCAGGCGGCGGTATTGCGGGTGAAACTCCACCATTTGGATGCCTGGGCCGAGGAACGGCGGTCCAACGCGGCCCGATACAACGAACAATTCGCAGCCATGGACGGCGTCGTACCTCCCGTCGTCCGGCCGGGCCATCATCATGTGTATAACCAATACACGATTCGCCTTCCCCACCGCGATGCCTGCCTGGAACTGTTTCGGGAACGCCAGATTGGGGCGGCGATATACTACCCCATTCCACTACACTTGCAGGAGTGTTTCGCGTATTTGGGATACGAGCCGGGGTCAATGCCGGAAGCAGAGCAAGCAAGCCGAGAAGTGCTGTCCTTGCCGGTCTATCCCGAATTGCCTCGGGCGCACCAAGAGCATGTGGTTCAGGCGATTGCAGACCACCTTGCTCGACTTTAG
>PWNM01000043.1 GCA_003557825.1 Candidatus Hydrogenedentota bacterium
CAACCATTCATTTTGGGGGGGAGGAATGGCCCGAAGCCGTCACCGAACCGGCGCCCTTCATCCACCACGTCGAGCGCGTGCCCGATCCGGATGATCCGGACAAAACGGTCCTCCGCATCACGTTTCCCGAGGGCCACCACTACGGCACCTCAATGCATATCCCCCTGGCCGATGACGAAGGCAAGGAACCCCATGCCGCACGGATGCGGTATCGCATTCGATTCGATTCTTCGTGGAAGACCGACACATCCGGCAAGCTACCCGGATTTGCAGGTCTTTATGGTCGGGGCGGTTGGGGCGGTCGGCCCACTGATGGATTCAACGGATGGTCTGCTCGTGGTTTGTTCTCAAGGACCACAGACGACGGTCATATTCCTATCGGCGCCTATGTGTATCATACCGGAACGCAAGAAAATCGTCCTGATTATGTCTATGGCGAGGGTATGTCCTATCATGCAGACAATGACATACCGCCCCTCGAACCGGATACGTGGTATGTGGTTGAGCAGTATGTCCGGCTCAACACCGTCGAAGATTCTGAAGATGGCCACAGATCGGGACGTTCCGATGGCGTTCTCCGCGCCTGGATAGATCATGAACCGGCCTTTGAGCGGAATGACCTGTGTTTTCGTCATACCGAGGAACTCCGAGTTCAAAGTGTCTGGCTCGATTTCTATCATGGAGGCAAGGATCCCGCGCCCCGGCCTCTGGTTGTCTATATCGACAAAATTGAAGTATACGCTCGGTGGTAATGGAATGACCGTTGCGTTAGACGCTGTTTCCGGGTACGATTAGGTTGTGGGGTAGTTGGTGAGGAACGAATGTGAATGACCGAAGCAATATGTAAGAAATGCGGCAAAGCGGTTCCTGCGGGCGCGTCGACCTGCCCGGATTGCGGCACCCAGCAAGCGGTTCCCCCTGCGGGCTCGGGTCCGGCAAAATCCGGCAAACAGGGGCCCTTGTCCTTTTATCCGGGTCAGATCCTCGCCAATCGCTATCAGGTCGTGCGGCTCATCGGACGGGGCGGCATGGGGGCCATCTTCCTCGTCTACGACAAAGTGCTCAATGAAAACCTCGCTCTGAAGACGTTGTTGCCGCAATTTGCCCGCGACCGAACCATCGTCGAACGGTTTTACAATGAAGCCCGCATCGCCCGGCAGTTGTCGCATCCGGGGATCGTGCGCGTCCACGATATTGGCATGGCCAACCAGGTCATGTATATTTCCATGGAATTCGTAGACGGCCGGTCGCTCCGGGCGGTGATGGAGGAGGAATACAGTCCCGACAATCCCATGCCGTTGACCACAGCGTTGGACATCATCATTTCCATATGCGACGCCCTCCAATATGCCCATCGGTTCACCGTCCATCGCGACATCAAGCCCGAGAACGTTATGGTGCTCACAGATGGTTCGGTGAAATTGATGGACTTCGGCATCTCGAAGCTCATCGCCCACACGCGCCTGACCATGACTTCGATGGTGATGGGTACGCCTCAGTATATGTCGCCCGAGCAGTTTCGCGATAGCGCCAACGTTGATGCCCGGGCCGATGTGTACAGTCTTGGGGTGTTGCTATACGAACTGCTTACAGGAGAACTGCCGGCAGGCATGATCCGACCGGTATCCAAAAACCGTCATGATGTGCTGCCGGATATTGATCCGGTGGTGGCCAAATGCCTGGATCCCGAACCCGATGGGCGCTACCAAAGCGCTCAGGAATTGGGCGAGGCTTTGCTGGATATCCGAGCCAAACTTGAGGCAGCCGAAGACGCAGCGCCTTCACCCCAACCAACCAGCCCCCCTGGCAATCTCGTCCGCCGGGCGGTCGGGGTAGTCGCCGTCTTGGCTGTGGTCGCCGCGGCGGTGGTTGGCGTAGCGTTCGTGTTGCAGCCGGGGGATGGCGAGCATCCGGGCGCTTTACCGGGCCTCGATACGGCTGGGAACGAACGCGGTCCGGCCCAATCGGTCGATGCTGTGCTCGAACAGGCCCGATCCTTGGCCGCCAAGCATATCAACGACAGTGCGGAACGCCAGATTATCTTTGAACAAGGCGAGCGATTCCTGGAGCGCGCCGCTGAGGCCAACGAAACCACGCAAGATGCCGCATGGGCCCTGCAATGCTTTGCCGCCCTGATTTGGTGGGACCACTGGAACCCCCGGGATACCATGACCTTTGTGCCGCCGGGCGAAATATCCCGAGGCGACGATACGGTCAACGTATCCGGATTCTTTGTGGACCGGGCTCCGGTAACGAACCAACAGTTCATCGAGTTTGCCCGCGATACCCGGTGGTTTGTCCCGGCCCATCTCACGGGAAACCTCAACAACAACCATGCGGAGCAACGGCTAACGGGTGCGCCCTTCTATTACGCCCAGGCCTATGCGGCGTGGTCGGCCAGTCGGCGGATTCCCAGCGAAATCCAATGGCTCCGTCTCATTGATGCCTACAACAAAGGCGCCATCCATCCCGATGCCATTGCCTTTGATGGTCCCGAATGGACCCGCACCGCTCATCGGCCCGAAAC
>PWNM01000261.1 GCA_003557825.1 Candidatus Hydrogenedentota bacterium
CCTACTGCTTGACCCCACCGGTTCTCAGACCCCCGATCAGGTAGGACTGAATCAGCCAGACAAAAATCAGGATCGGCAGGAGCTGCATTGCCGATGCGGCGAACAATGGTCCCCAACTGACGGTCGTCACCGGCGTCAGCATCATGTCGAGCACGATTGGCGCCGTTTGCGTGTTCGAACCGGTGAAGATATAGGCGAACGTGAACTCTTTCCAGGAAAAAATCGATACGAATATGGCCGTTGCGACAATTCCGTGCACACTCAGCGGCAACACAATCCTGGTGATCTTTTGCCACGTATTGGCGCCGTCGATCGCGGCTGACTCCTCGATTTCGATCGGGACCTCATCCATGTAGGTCTTCATCAGCCAGGTGCAGAGGCTGATGAACATCGCCGAGTAGAGCACGACCAGAACCAGAATATTGTCGATCAATCCGAGGGCCGAGAACACCGGGAACAAGGGTACCGTCAGAACGATTGGCGGGTACATTCGTACCAGCAGCATGAAGAACGCAGATCCCTGCAGGAATTTCCTGCGATAGCGCGAAAGCGCATATCCTGCGGGGACCGCCAGAACGATCGTCAGCACGGATGCCAGAATCGCAACGATTGCACTGGTGCCTAACGCACTGTAAAACGTCGGCGCTTCGGCCGGAAGGTCGATGAAGTTCTGAAACGTCGGTCGGAAAAACAGCCGAGGCGGAAACGAGAAAATCTCGCGTGGGCTCTTGAATGCGGACATGAATAGAAACAATACCGGGAAGACGGTCCACAGGAGTACAACCGTAACTCCCACGATCCGGAAAACACGAAGCCCGACGGTCTTCTGATACATAGAGTCCCTACCTCCGTTGGCCGAACATGCCCTTAAACATGCTCCGCAGGTAATACGCCGATATCAAGAATGTCAGAACCGTCATAACCACGGCGATCGCCGAGGCCAGTCCAAACTGCCAGTGCCTGAACGCCTGCTTATACAGCATCGTGGACAGAAGTTCGGTGCGACCGATTGGACCACCCCTGGTCAACACCCACACCGTGGCAAAATTTCGAAACGCAAAGACAAACGCGAATATCGAGGCGATGACGATCGCCGGGGATATCAGCGGCAAGGATATATTGGTAAACGCCTTCCAGTTGCTTGCTCCGTCGATATGAGCCGATTCGTGCAGCTCCTGCGGAATCCCGATCAGCGATGAATAGATGATCAAGAAGCTGAACGGGAACTGTACCCAGACGCGCAACAAGATGATCAGAATCCAGGTCTGGTAGAGTTCCGTCGCCCACTGCACCTGGCCCATCCCGAGAAATCTCGTCAGAACGAAGTTGATGATGCCGATGTCCGGTTCCAGCATGTATCTCCAGATGATAACCGCGACTACTTCGCTCACCGCGTAGGGGACCATGATCAACGAGATCAGCAGCCGCTGAGCGCGGAACCTGGTGCTCACCAGCACCGCGACGGCGAGCCCAATCAACACCTCGCCCGCCACGGTGCTGAAGGAGAAAATCAACGTATTGAGAAACGCCGTGTTGAACGCACGGTGAGATACCATAGCGATGTAGTTTGCGAAACCGACGTAGACGTCATCGAATCCGTGCGTCACGTCGTGAAAACTCATCACCACCGTGCGAATTGCCGGCAACAGTATGAGCAGAATGAGCGGGAGAAGGGCGGGAAGGATCAGCAGGTTGGGGCCAAACGACCTCCAGCCTCGACTAAGGTTCCTGGTTGAATCGGGCGAACGGACGGCATTGCTACTCATTCGGCTCATCCTATCGGGTCAAACGTATTGTTAACTAACCAATTGGCACTTCGCGGAAATTTAGCACGCACCAAATACGTTGTCAACGAGACGGGTTGATGTTACCATGCCAGCGAGACATTGAGTGGTCGATATCCGAACCAGAAAGGAGGGGGAGTTTGTATGTTGCACAATGCGGTTACCAACCCCGGGCTGAGCAGGTTCGATCCGTTGCCCAGAATCATATTCATGGATGACTTTGACAATGGCGTTGGAGGCTGGACCGCGCTGATAGGGAATTACGAAGGAAGCCTGGACACCGTGCTTCCGCCGTATCGCGACCACAGGCCGCCGCAGCTCTCCAATCTTACCATGTGGGACACCGGAACCAACGGCGCGTTCGACGGCACATACGCGATGAAGATCGCGACGCGGCCGAGGAAGGGGCACCAGGCGGTGGCCTTGAAGCGCATCACCTTTCGTAAGGCGTGCCCAATCCGTATGGAGGCATATTTCACGTTTAAACCTGAGGCATCTGCGATGGAGCTTTCGGATCAGGATGTTCGTTCGATCGGGTTTCTGTACGACCTGCAGAACAGCGAACAAAGGGTCATGCCGCACCTTCGCTTTTTGAACTCTATCGAAGGAGAACTGGTACAGAAATGGCAATACAAGGAAGAGACCACCCGATTTCACAATATCGGCGGCAGCGGAAAAACGGTATCCCACTATCATCTTGCCCCAGAGGGTTGGAAAGACCTGCCCGACCGACATCA
>PWNM01000373.1 GCA_003557825.1 Candidatus Hydrogenedentota bacterium
CAGAAGTTCTCGGCCCAGGCCCGTTCGTTGCTGACTTGTTCGGGCGTGAGAATACGAGCGGCTTGTTGCATGGAGCGTATCCATTTCTCCATTTGGTTGAGGTCGGCCTGGCTGTAATGAAAGAGGGCAATCTCGAAACTCAGGTAGATGCTGCGCATGTCGAGGTTGGGCGAGCCGGTAATGGCGAGGGAGTCGTCGAAGAGCATCATTTTGGCGTGGACCATGCGGTCAGGATAAGCGTAGATGGTCGCGCCGGCGGCGGAGAGCTCGCGAAACGCTGGACCTCGGCCCAGGTCGGCGGTGGGATGATTCGAACGCAACGGCGTCAGGATACGGACATCGCATCCGGATCGGGCCTTAAGGGCCAGGGTCTTGACCAACGCTTCGTCGGGGATGAAGTAGGGCGTGACCAACCAGATGCGGCGGCGGGCTTCCATAATGGCCGTAATCAAGGCATCGTGGAAGGTGTCTTCGGGCACATCGGGACCGCTGGGGATGACCTGGATTACGGAATCGCGCAACAGGGGCGCGCCGGCTTCGGGCGCGGCGATAAGGTGGCTGAGACGTTCGGCGACTTCTTCGGACGGTTCATAGGTTCCGGATTCGAGGTCCTCGCCGGTGACGTAGTCCCAATCGTCGAAGAACACCCGTTCGATGTCTTCTACGGCGGGTCCACATAGAAAGACCGCGGTATCGATAAACCGGCGTGGGTTGGGCGTAGGGCCCATGAAATCGGTTCGGAGATTCATTCCGCCCACCATGGCCGCGGCATGGTCGACAACGATGATCTTGCGATGGTTGCGCAGATTGGCGCTCCACCGGCGACGCACGGGCAGCACGGGCATAAATCGCCCCACCTGGCCGCCTGCATCTCGCAGGGGTTGAACAAATCGTCCGCTCGAATACAAGCAGCCCAGCCCATCGAGCAACAGCCGCACCTGTACCCCTTCCCGGGCTTTTCGCGCGAGCAGGTCGACCAAGGCTCGACCCGTTTCATCACGTCCCAGGATGAAGGTCGCGATATGGATGCATTCCTGGGCGGATTCGCAGAGCCGTACCGTGGCGTGAAAGGCCGATTCGCCGCTGGAATGCTGTGCCAGGTGGTTGCCTGGTCGTGGCGGCGGCATATCGGCGTCCATGACCACGCGGGCGGCGCCTACCGGAGGCGGCATCGCGGCGGAAGTCGACCCGTCGGTCGTATGCAGTTTCCCCTTCATCCGAATAAAGCGGTTCAACTTCCGCCCGCCGAAAATCAGATACAGCGGGACGCCTACATACGGAATCAACACGATGGCCATGAGCCAAGCGATGGTGCTACCGGGTTGGCGTTTCTCCTTAAGAATGCGGGTAACCAACAACAGGGCGAGCAAAAAGCCAACTACGGTCAACAGATGGTCAAGAAAAAGCCGAAAGATTTCCATGGCGATACGGTACTATCCTCTCCCGCATTCGGTCCAGTTATGCCGCCGTGCTGTCATCCGTATACCTTGGGCTTCTCAATAGTTCCGCACCAAGACCTCGGAAATCGCTCCCCGTTTGTCGGCGCGGCTGTTGACGTTGCGGGTGGCATAGACAATCTCGACGGTAACGTCGGGTAGGGATTCGTAAAGGGATCGGATAAACGGCGTATCCGAATTGGACAGCAGGACCTTGATGTCCCCCATGCCCAACGCGGCAACCACCTCGGCCAACCGGCGTTGATCGGGTTCACCGAATCCGTCTTGGCTATAACTGGTAAACGAGGCCGTCTCCGACACCGGATGATAGGGCGGGTCGAAATAGACGAATGCGCCGCTCTGGGCCCGATCGAGCACAGTGGCAAACGGTTCCGTATCGAGATACGCCCCAGCCAACGCCGCCGATGCCGCCCGCAGATTGGCCTCGTCGCAGATGGACGGATTTTTATACCGCCCCATGGGCACGTTGAACAGCCCTCGCTTGTTCTCGCGAAATAGGCCGTTGAAACAGGTCTTGTTCAAGTAGATGATGCGGGCCGCCCGTTCGGCGAGGGTATCGGGAACGGCCGCGCGGACGGCATAGTAATAGTCCCTGCCGTGGCGGTCTTTGTGTTCGCGGAGCAGGTCGATCAAGGTATCGACATCGTCGCGAACGGCCCGGTAGGTTTCCATGAGCCGGTCGTTCGTATCGGACAGGTACACGGGGATCCCATCGAGCAGGCCTTGTCCACGTAGGGAAAAAAACAACGCTCCGCCGCCGACGAAGGGCTCGAAATAGGCGTTGAAGGGCTGGGCGGCCACCACACGCGGGACCAGGTCATTCAGGAGCTGGCCTTTGCCGCCGGCCCACTTCAAAAACGGTCGCGCCAAGGGCATATCGTGCATCGGAATCATCATGTCGTATCGGAAGGATCCGGTTCGTGCCGAACAGGGGGTTTCCAGCCGAACCATGACAGGAGCCGGTAGCGCAAAATCATACCGATCATGGACATGCCCAAGAAAAACGCCTTTACTTTGCTGCCCGTCACCGAGGACTGGCCTACCCGCTGGCGGTAGTTGACGGGGATTTCGATGAAAGGGATCCCGTTGAGAATGGTCAGGAGGGTGATCTGCGGTCCGAAGGCCGACCCGCCCACGCCAAACTGGGGTGCAATGCGCTCGTAGGCATCCCGCGAAAGGAGTCGCATGGTACACCCTACATCGGTCAAGATGGTCGTATTGAAAAGCACTTCGACGAGCTTGCCCACGGCCCAGTTGCCCCACTTGAGGAAGAAGCCCATGTTGGCCCCCTCCCACACAAACTCCCGCGACGTTCGCGTACCGAACACCACCGGTACGTCGTCCGAGTAAGCCAACAGCTTGACTACATCGTGACCCGAAAACGTACCGTCGGGCTCGGCTAAAATGAGCAGGTCGCCCGTGGCCTCGGCCATCCCCCGCCAAAGGGCGTGACCGTAGCCTTGTCGGGATTCATGGATAATCCGGGCCTTGGTGGGGCGCACTTCGTCGTCGGTTCCGGGCGCGGCGTTGTTGTTGACCACGACGATCTCGTCCACATAGCCGTTGGCGAAGAAATCCTCCACCGCCGCCCGGATCGAGTCCTTTTCGTTGTACGTCGGGAAAATGACCGACACGGTTTTATCACGCCACATGAGAACCTACCAATACATGTAAAACAAGGATTCCGTCAACCACGTCTGAAACGCCAAAAAGGCATAGGCCCCCGCTTGCGGATTGATCGACCCTTCGTGCCTTCGAAAGGCATCGAGCAGATGGCCTGCCGGTACGGCGACGAACGGGAATATATACAACGCCGACCGTTCCCCTTCCCCCCGAGCCAAATACAGGAAATTCAAGGCGAGCAACGTCAGTCCGAAAACGATAAACAATGCCTTTGTGTCCGGTTCCGGCCGCCGTAGTCGCTTGAGGAATAACAATGTCACTGGGATACCCGCAAAATAGACCCAGGCCAGCGGATTCAAGAAGCGCCAGGTCCAGGCGGGATAACGGGGCGACATTAGGTCCAGATAATACTGATCGGTCCGGAACTGTTCAAGACTGAGCCAGAACGTGGTGATAATGTCAAAGCCGGACCAGGCCCAGACGGCCACTTGCACGGCAAGGAACGACGCGAGCATGACCACCGCGGTCTGCACGACGCCTCGGCGGTGCTCAGCCGTGGTTAACCGCCAAAGGCCAACGATGCCGAAAAATGCTCCCACGCCGATAAGGGGGAACTTGAGCAGGGCCATGCAGGCATAGCCAACGCCCGCCGCTACGGCATACTTGGCCGAAGGCCGATGCAAGGCCCGCCAGAACAAAAACAACGTCGTCACGGTAAACGGCATAAACAGGATATCCGCGCTGGTCGCCGTAAACAACACCACCGACGGCATGAGGGCGTACAATAAGGTAATCGTCCAGGCGCAGCGTTGGCCAAACAAGTCGCGAGTCCAGAAAAACAGGGGAATCACAGCCAACGATCCGAACACAAGGGTCATGAGCGACAGGCCCAGCGCCCCCCGGCCGACTATGTATGAGAAGAGCCACAGCAGCGCAATCGGTCCGGGCGGATGGACTTTTGAATGAACCGACAGGTGGGGATGTAGGGATACATAATCTCCGAACAGCCCCCGGATACTGCCCCCCATACCGATATCCCCGGCAAACTCGAGTTGATGCCGGCTGTAGGCATCGGCAATGCCATCGAACCCGCCCCTCAGGGCCGCCATCGACCCGGCGAACAACGATGCGAACAGCACCACCGCCCCAAGGGCCCAGGCCAACCGCCGACCTCGGGCCGTTGCCAACCAGTCACGCTTTTCCACATAGGCCCACAATTGGAGGCCGACCACGAAAAGCACGATGACCTGAAGATGCGGCAGGAGGGATACCAGGTTGATTGCCAGGTGATCTCCGCCCGCCGCCAGTCCAAAGAGCAGGCTTAACACGAATCCTGCGAACAAGACCCTGAGCAAAGGCCGCCGGACCGGCGCTTGGGTCTCCAGAAAGGTCCGCCGTACAAGATAATAGGCGGCTGCCATGGCCAAAACGGCCAAGATCGGAGTCAACGGCCCAGGAAACAGCGGCCAGAAAAGGGCATAGAAGGGCGTGGGATTGCCGTACTTGGCCTCGATGCCGATATGCCACATAACCAACATGGCCAGCAGGTAAATCAATAGCCAACGCCCGCTCCAGGCGATCAACCGGGCAGCGCCCAATGCGCCGGGTTCGAGGCTGTGGCGATTCGATTGGGACAACAAGACCTCCTTCTACGCGTTTGGAGCATTGTATCTTAGCCAGAAAGGCGGTTCCAGCGGCGGATTTGGCCGTGGAAAAAATGAATAGCGGGGAACCTTGGCCCGTCTAAAGGGATATAGCCCCTTATGGGCCGATGGGCCGTCCGAAGAACCCCTTATGACGAGGTGTCCGTTGCAAGTTCATAGGCCGGTGGAGTACCATTATGAGCACGGTAAAGCTGGCGTAAATGCCGACTATGCCTTACGAAACAGGCGGTCTCAACTCCGGCCAGGTGGACAGAAACCAACGAGGGGCGTCGGGGCATGAGCATGCCAGGATGCATATCTCCCAGTACATCGAAACGAACACGTCTTGGAACAGCATGAACGCATATCCAGATGCGCCCCATGCGCGGATTAGATAACCGGTGCAGGTAAAACAACCCCGATATAGATATACCAATCCCCCGATTCGACGCAAGCCGTCAACTGGCGGCCATCACCGATATCCCGAGCGTAACCGCTTTCGGAAGGCCCTCATCGTCTCGCTTGCCCTCCATTCGGTCATCTTCCTTGGTATGCTGCGCTATTCCCCCGACCGAACCATTGTCCAGGCGGGCGACACCTACGAAATTCAGTTCATGGCCGACACAGATATCGACGCCCCCGTCGAAGAAGAGGCTATACCTGAACCCATAACCGAGCCCGAGCCGGAACCCGAGCCGGAGCCCGAACCGGAACCAGAGCCCGAGCCAGAACCGGAACCTGAACCGGAGCCCGAACCAGAGCCGGAGCCTGAACCAGAACCGGAACCCGAACCGGAGCCAGAACCAGAGCCGGAGCCGGAGCCAGAACCAGAACCGGAGCCTGAGCCGGAGCCAGAACCAGAGCCCGAGCCGGAACCTGAACCGGAGCCGGAACCCGAGCCGGAGCCACCGCCACCGCCTCCGCCGCCGGAGCCGGAACCCGAACCGGAGCCTCCGCCTCGTCCGGATCCCGCGCCGGAACCGCAGCCCGAGCGAGCGGTCGAAGCCGGCGTGACCATGCAACAGGAGCTGCCCCACGAACTTTCGGCTTGGGCGCGGTTGGTTCAACGGAGGGTAAACGCCTTTTGGCGGCAGCCGAGCGGCGTACGACTGGATCCGGATGCCAACCAGGCCATACTGGCCGTTTGGGTAAGTCGGAATGGACGCTTTATGAGCGAGCCCGAGGTCATCCGTGCGCCGATGGATCCGGCCATGAGCGATTCGGCATTGCGGGCGTTACGGGACTCCGAACCGTTTCCACCCTTTCCGGAGGGATTTCGCGAGATGGAACAGCAGGTAATCTTCACGTTCACCGTTATGGATTAATGGGCCCGGAGCCCAAATCGCAGAGGAGATTGGTAGAGTGAAAAAAGGAATTATTGCAGTGGTACTGGCGGTCGTGGCGGCTGGAAGCGCCGGCGCCCAGGTCGAAATTGACATTACCCGGGGTGTTGGCCGAACCCCGATTGCCGTTCCCGATTTTGCGACGGCCCCGGGCGAAGAAGAGCTGGGCCGAGAGCTAACCGAGGTGATTCGATACGACCTCGATTTCACTGGCTTCTTCAACATCATCGGCCGCGAGCGTTATCCTCGTTCCTTCACCGGCTTCAGTCGGGATGCCACGCGCATTGACTTTGAGGGTTGGCAGGAGTCCGGAGCGGAGTTCCTAATCTATGTGTATGTCTACACCGAAGGCGATACGATCATTGCGGAATGCCGGTTGTTCGATATCCTGTCTGGACAACAGGTGGTCGGGAGACGGTTCCAGGCGCGGCCCGAATGGCGCCGCTCGCTGGCCCATCAGTTCTCCGACGAAATCGTACTCTTCCTCACGGGCAATGCCGGAATCGCCACATCGCAGATCGCTTTCAGCGTGCGGCACTCCGCCGATGTGAAAGAGATCTATGTGGCCGACTACGACGGGGCCAATTTACGACAGGTGACCCGCCACGAAGCGGTGACCATTCTGCCACAGTTCTCGCCCGACGGCAACCGAATCGCCTACGTTTCATATAAGGATCGCTTCCCGTTCCTTTACATCTACGATTTACAGTCGGGCGCGTCTCGTCCGTTGTCGAGGGAAGTCGGTCTCAACGCCTCGCCGGCATGGGCTCCCAACGGCAACGAGTTGGCCATCGTGCTTAGTAAAGACGGCAACGCCGAGATCTACCGCGTCAATGACGACGGTTCGAACCGCCGACGGTTGACCCATAATCGTATACTCGATACATCACCCACGTTCAGCCCCGATGGCAACCAAATCGCCTTTGTCAGCGACCGTCAGGGAGCGGGTCAAATATTTATCATGGATGCCAACGGCAACGATGCCCGGCGCGTTTCGTTTACCGGCGGACAGGCGGTCGGCCCGGCCTGGTCGCCCAATGGCCGCTTTATTGCCTTTGTCGGATCCGTGCGGGGACGGGGAACCGAGATTTTCGTGCTGGACCTCGAGGAGAACAATTCCCGGCAACTCACGGATTCACCGGGGCTCAACGAAGCGCCGGCATGGTCTGCCGACTCGCGTCATATCATGTTTTCGTCCAACCGGGGCGGCCACGCCCAGCTCTGGTCGGTCAATCTCGAAACAGGCGAGGAACGGCGCGTACCACGCATCGATCACCATGTTGCGGAAGGCCCCACCTGGGGTCCCCGTCGGAATTAGACTCCGATGGCCTGCAAAGCATGTGAACGCATTTCCGAGATTGTCTCGGGCGTGAATCCGTATTTCATCGCCGAACTCGACGAGGCCTATGCGGTGATCGCCGACGACCAGCCCTACGAGGGGTGGACCATCCTGCTACTCAAAGACCATTGCGAACACCTTGCGGAGCTGCCCATAGAGCGGCAGCTCCGCCTGTTCAACGACGTGGCCCACGTCGCAGCGGCGTTGCGAGCCGAGTTTGAGCCCGTGCGGATCAACTACGAATGCCTCGGCAATCTCATGCACCACATCCACTGGCATGTTATCCCCCGCTACGCCGACGACCCCGATCCGCTCCGACCCATTTGGCTGCGGCCCGAAGAGGAACTGCAAGTCGGCGTTGGTCCGAGTCGGCTTGAAACCTTGGTGGAGCGGATGCGAAAAGCGCTCGATACGGTGTGAGTTAGGCGTCCTGTCCCAGAGCCAGTATATTCACGAACAACCGCAACGCGCCGGGATGAAGCCGTTCGAAAGGGTTCGTCCAGTCCAGCGCGGCGTATACGTAATGTCCGGCTCCATGGGGTTTAACCAGCAACGCACCCGACGGAGCTGAATCCAGACCAAGCAACGGCGTATAGGCGGCGTCCCAATCCGTTGGAAGGGCGGTTCCTTCATCCAAATCCAAGCCGCTCAGATCGTCCCCATCGACGGGATTGGGGTTCGTGAAAACATGGTGGTCGGGATCCATCGGCGCCAAGGAGTGCTGTCTGGGAGCGGGATCGGCTGACAGCGTGATGGGATAAGGCGCAAGCTCCGCTCGCCACACCGAGGCATCCTGGGGCATGACGAACAGAGTCCCACCCTGTTCGATATAGGCAAGTAAGGCATCGGTATGGTCCGCCAACTCGGGCCACGTCGAATACGCACGGGGACCCACCACCACGACATCAAAGGCGTTGAGCCCTTCCTCAGCGATGGCCTCGTCAGTCAGAGCAAAAGGATCCACGCCCAGTCGATCGAGGGTCTGCGCCATAAAATCCTGCTCTCCCGGAGCCACGGCAACCACGATTCCATCCGGCGAATGAATATCGGCCACGTGGATCCGAGCATGTTGAATTTCCGGGGTTCCGTCCACCTGAACCGTAAGAATATAGTCGCGGTCGTATACCCGGGGATGAATGTCGATGGCGATGGGAAGGGTCTGACTCTGCCTTACCTCGTCGAACCGGATCGGCATTTGATGGGTATGCAGACCGAGTCCCGGCGAGGGGGAGATGGTAAGGACGGCCTCCAACAACTTATCGGTCTGGTTGGTCGCAACCAGGGTTACCTCGAGCTGCTCGTCATAGCCCCGACGCACGAGATACGGCGCCCGAGGAAACGTCAATGTCACGGTTCGGTCACGGTTATCCATCTTGCCTCCTCCTGTGCCTTTCAAATGACCCGCCGCTTCGATTCCACTGCTCGGGTGAACCGACGTAGCCAGTCGCCGGGATCGCTTTGCCGTAGACCATCGGATTGTTCGATCACGATGCCGTTGGCCCCCGCTGCAGCATACCGTGCGCCGTCCTGGGGTTCGTACACGCCCGTGGCGACCAGGGCGATCTTGAGCCGGCGATGCCGGATGTTTTCGGCAAGGATCTCGATGCGTTCGGCCGTGCTGGGTACCGGCGTGTCATACCCCGGTTCCGTCGAAAACACCACCAAGCGGTCGATGTATTCGAGTAGGTAGTCCACCGCGCAAAGGGACGTTCCGGGATTGATGGACACCCCCGGTGAAAACCCAGCGTCGCGAATGGCCGTCAGCGCCCGATGGATATGGACACAGCCTTCCACCGGTACAATCAGTCCATGAACCTTCCCAGGATCAAACAAGGCCGTGTACCGGTCAGCATCCTTGGCGAGCAGGTGGACGTAACTCGGTACGGACGCGGCTTGGGCCACGGCGTGAATCCAGTCTTGACCCAGGGTAAACCCCGAGGCAAACCGGCCGTCGCGGACCGGACAATAGAGTTCGTCCATGCCGGCCTGTTCGAGGGCAGGCAACGCCCCCTGCAACGTCATGGGATCGCAGGCGGCGAGGGATAGGGATACGGTCAGGTTTTGCACAATTGGTCTCCGAATAGGCCGAAGCTACGGGGTCGGCCGTGCGTCGGGATGTTGCTGTTGTTCCAGAAACGCGTTCACTTCGGCCCGCCGGGGCATGGCGTCCTGGGCTCCGGGATTTAGCGTCGCCAACGCCCCGGCGGCGTTGGCATAACGCAGGGCGTCCCGCTTATGCAACTGGGACCGCCAAGCAATGGTCAAAGCCGCCGTAAAGGCATCGCCCGCTGCTACCGTGTCGACGGGCGTAACGGGATAGGCCGGCACATGGAACCAGTCGTCGCCCATGTACAACGCCCCCCGCGACCCGAGTTTCATTACCACCTCTCGGGCCCCCATCTCGAGGATCTTGCTGGCCGCTTCCCGGGCATCGTCTATGCCGGTGACGGCAATTCCCGTAATGGCTTCGGCTTCAGTTTCGTTCGGCGATACCACATCGGACAATTGAATAATGGACGGAGGGACCTGCTGCGCCGCTCCGGCATCGAGCACCGAGAGTACGCCGTGACGCCGGGCCAGGGCCAAGGCCGCTTCAACCGTATCGAGGGGGATCTCGAGCTGAAGCAGAACGGCGTCCACATCGCCCATCTGCGATTCGAGCGCCTCCAGATCGGCCGGCCGGAAACAATGGTTCGCGCCGGGAGTGACGACAATCGAGTTCTGCCCCTCATCGGCGACAA
>PWNM01000519.1 GCA_003557825.1 Candidatus Hydrogenedentota bacterium
CGATGGTGCCTCGAAAAGATCATGCTCACCCTCGGACGGGCCTTCAGTCGTACCGATGAATGGGAGAAACGCCTATCCTTCCACTCGGAAATCCAGATCGCCTTGCGCCGTATCGAAGCAATTATCATGGAGAACCGGTCATTTCATGTGCAAGAACTGGCGCAGGAAGTGGGGATGTCGCCGGATTACTTCAGTCGGATCTTCAAGCAGGCCACGGGTTGGAGCGCCATGGACTATTACCAACGCCGGCGCATTCAACATGCGAGTTGGTTGTTGCTGAACACGCCGCACACCATTACGGAAGTGGCCCACACGTTGGGTTTTTGCGATTCTGCGCACTTTTCACATTTATTCAAGCGCCAGCAAGGTACCTCGCCGCGGGCCTATCGCAAGCGATTCGGCGCGGTCTAATCCCCTTTGTCAGCCAAGATAGCGACGGAAATAGGCGGGGTCGTCGATACGCTTGAGCTCGACCCGGACAAATCGGTCCACCTCGGATTGCGAAATGGGTTTCTCCTCGGGGGCGGGTTGATCGTCCTCGCCGCCGACGGTTTCGGCATCATCGGCAAAGGGATTCGCATCGGAGTCGGGTTGCCCCAGGCTCAAACCGGAAGGGAACATTCCCGGTTCGACGAATTCGAGGATGATATCGGCGATGTGGGTGCGTTTCTCGTCCTGGGAGCCGTTTTCGATGATCTCGCGGTTCAACGCGGCGACCTTACCGCGGAACATCACCACAAGTTCATGGCAACTCGGACACGCCAATATGACCACAACATCCCGCGGGACCCGGGCGGTCACGATCCGTTTGTTTCCGCAATGGGGACAGGGAACTACATTCATGGTAACCTCGTATAACTGCGCGTTAATGGTTTAATTGCGTCGGTTACAGCCTGCTATTCATTGTAGATTATGTCGGGCCGGCTGTCAAATGAACGGGGTTTGCGGATTCACCGGCATGTTAGTTTGGGCTATTCGGACCGGACGAAGGTGACCTCATAAACATAGTCGTTTAGGGTCACATTCCCGGTCTCAGCATCCTCGATTATTCGGTCGCCCAAGGTGAAACTTTCGAAGCGGATGTTCTCGATGCGGCTTTCCGGGTCGTTGCCGCGAAGGATCGACTGGGGCGTTCCATCGCCGAGATGGACGACATCCCGGAACGTGACATCCTTGATATAGCCCAGCTCCTCCGTGACGGCCCACCGGCCCTGGCCCACATGAAGCTGGATGAGTTTGCCCCGGGTATCCTCGCAGCGGATGTTGTCAAAAAGGATATCCGTGACCGGCCCGCGGCATTCTAGCCAGATGGCCATGGTCGAAGCCTGGTCAAAGCCGGTGGTCAGATCGTGGATGATATCGATTTCGCGGAAGATCACATCTCGGATAGGCTCGGCGGCAAACGAGGTGATGCCGATGGCGCGCACCTTGTCGTTCCAAATGACACACTGTTCGACCCGAACGTTGTGGGATTCGCCGGCTCCTTTCGACGTCTTGAGTACGATACCGTCGTCGCCGGTGCGGGTGAAGACGTTCCGAACCAACGCGTCGCGGCAACTGACCAGGTTGATGCCGTCGTTGCTCTCGCGATGGCCGATGATCTTGACGTTCTCGATACGCACATCGCGGGCATTGGACACCAGGACCGACCACACCGGGCCGTCGAGAATGGTAATGCCCTCGATACGGACATTCGAGCCGCCGTTCAAGTGAATGCCCACACGGGCCAGCCAATCAAGGGCGTTCATATCTATGACGCCGCGGCCGCGGATGGTGACATCGCGGGCGTCGTCGGCATGGAAAAGCGGTCGGTATCGGGGCGGTTCGAAATCCCCCGCTTCGACCGTGGGCGCTTCGTCCTGGGGCATGACGGCCCGAAGCCACGCTCCGCCGGCCAAATAAACCTCCTGGCCTGGTTCCAGGGCGAAAAAGGTGTCCACCTCGTGAAGGCCCGGTCCGAAGTAGAGCGCGTCGGGATCGTCCGGGTCCGGCGGGTCTTCCTCGATGGGATTGGCGAACACAAACAGGGGATGGGCGATAAGGCCGTTGGGTTCGACCGAAAACTGCCCCGGCTTGTCGATATCAAAGGCGATGACATGCCGCTCGATGGCGGGCGTTATCCCCCTGGACAGGGGTCGCACGGCGGCATGGCGTACCGGCCAGGACGGTTGAGCCTCGACCCGCACCGGACCGTCGGCATCGAAACTGCAGAAAAAGGCCGGACCGCCGTAGAACACCATAGCTCTGTATACCGGAACCGGCTCGCCATTGACACGAACGGTCCAATCCGTCGCCACCGGAACGCCCTCCGGCGCGGGTGGGATCACCACCTCGGTCGCGCCGGGAAGTGTAAGTCCCGTTGCCAGAAGCATTAGCATCATCCCCATGGTACCGTTCCTCCGTCCCGTCTTAGGAAACCGCTGCCCCGGCGACCAGATCGGTGACCCGGTTGCGGATGCGGATGGTGTCTTCGTCGGTTGGGGGCGGGGCGGTGGAAGTCGGCGTTACG
>PWNM01000528.1 GCA_003557825.1 Candidatus Hydrogenedentota bacterium
CATGCCCTCGGGAACATCGCAACCAATTCGGCGCGCCTGTTTTGCGGCTTCCTCTGGGTCATCCCGGAATGGCTCAAGATCCACGTCCGCATACTCGCGAATCGCCTCGAATAGCGTCATACGTTTCCATGGAGAGGCGGCGCTAATCGACATGCCTTGGTACTCAAATTCGGTTCCGCCTAATACCGATTGGATAACAGCTACGAGCATTTCCTCGGTTGCATCCATTAGGCCCATATAATCCTGATACGCCTCGTAGAGTTCCAGTGTGGTGAATTCGGGGTTGTGCCGTGTATCGACGCCCTCATTACGGAAACAACGGTTGATTTCGTATACCCGCTCATATCCCCCCACTATGAGGCGTTTAAGATGCAATTCGGGCGCTACTCGAAGATAAAAATCCTCATCGAAGGTATTATGATGGGTTATAAAAGGCCGCGCTGTCGCACCGCCTGGAATATGATGCAGCATGGGCGTCTCGACTTCGAGATACCCCCGCTCATCAAGCCAACGGCGAAAGGCTTGGATCATGCCTGTCCGCTTGCGGAAAACATCGTGCACATCAGGATTCGCGATCAGGTCAAGATACCGCCGGCGATACCGCGTCTCGACGTCCGTTAGGCCGTGGTATTTTTCCGGTAACGGACGCAATGATTTGGTCAGGATTGTATACCACTCGGCAAAAATGGTCACTTCCCCCGTGCGGGTCCGTTTTACCTGGCCGGCGACGCCAATGATGTCGCCCAGATCAAGGTCATGCAGTTCCGCATAGGATTCATCGCCAATTCCTTTGGCATTCAAAAACACCTGTATCCGCCCGGATTCATCACGCAGATCAAGAAATGTGCTTTTACCGTGGCTCCGCAGGGCAGTCATGCGACCGGCCGCTACCACATGCAGCTCGATATCCTTGGGGTCATCTACGGTTTTCTCCGCATGTTCAAAAGCTTCGACAGCATCCCGAATGGCGCAGGAACGCTTGAACTTGTATTTGAACGGTTCGTCTTTTCGTACCCGAATCCGTTCCAGCTTATCTATGCGGTTTTGAATCAGTTCTTGTTCGGTCGAGTGGTGCTCGGTATCGGCCATGCATCTACATCCTGTGTGATTTGGAATCCTCTCGCCCAACATACGGAAAAATTGGCGCTGGCATCCCCCAAAGCGCAGCGTAACGTACAGGGCATATGCGGGAGATTGTAGCACTTTGGTCAAGAGCCTGTATAGCGGCCGGACCGATTGAACCGGAATGTCGTAACGCGGCGGCATTTTGGGGTAATCTTTGCCCCAAGCATGGCCGTATATCCCTTATAACGGCCAACTTGACAGAACTTCGATTATCATGGCATTAGTAAAGTAAAGATCATTACGCCGAGGGGATAGAATGGGCGCAGAAGTCATTGTCACAAAAGACCTGACCAAAATATACAGCGGGCATTTGGGATCCGGAGCCGTACGATCGCTCGATTCGCTGAATCTAGTTATACGCGAAAACGAGGTTTTCGGTTTTCTGGGACGGAATGGCGCTGGGAAGACGACCACCATCAAAATTCTCTGCAGCCTTCTGAGGCCGACAGACGGATGGGCGACGGTATACGGTGAAAATGTCCGCAGCCGAAATGCCCGACGTTTCATCGGGTTTCTGCCGGAGAATCCTTATTTCTATGAGTATCTCACCCCCAAAGAGACCCTTGATTTTTACGGTCGGTTAAACGGGCTTGATGCCGCTGCCCGTGCGCGGGAATGGGACTCACTGGGTGAATTGCTCGACCTCCACCGGATCGCGAATCAGCGGGTTCGGGGATTTTCCAAAGGCATGCGCCAACGTTTGGGCTTTGCTGTGGCCTTGGTGGGAGATCCGGAGGTGTTGATCCTCGACGAGCCCATGAGTGGTCTCGATCCGCTCGGCCGGCGGAACATTCGCGAGCTGATTCTATGGATGCGCGATGCGGGGAAGACCATCTTTTTCTCTTCCCACGTGCTGGGAGACGTCGAGCAGATATGCGACCGGGTGGGTATCTTGGTCAACGGCAAGTTAACTACCCAAGGACGAATTGATGAGCTATTGACGCAGCATGTACGACAAGTTGAGGTCATCTTGGCAGGGCTCAGCGAGGCCGACGCCAAGGCGATTGCAAACGGCGCGGATCACAAGCGGGTCTCAGAAGCCGGTCGTCATTTTGTCGTTGAAGATCCGCAGAAAGCCGATGCGCTGGTACGCGCCGCTCAGGGACGGGGCGCACAGTTGGTCGAGTTTACTCCCATTCGTGAATCCCTTGAGGACTATTTCATGCGGGAACAGGGAGACGATTCATGAGAATCCTGGCAGTAGCGCACAACACATTTCGCGAGGCCATCCGCGACAAAATCCTGTATGTGCTCTTGTTTTTTGCGGCAGTGGCCATCTTTGGCTCCAAACTTCTGGGCTGGATCAGCATCGGCCAAGACATCAAAATCATCAAGGACATCTCGCTGGCCGCGGTGTCCGTCTTTGGGGTGCTCATCGCCATCTTTGTCGGCACGAGCCTCATTTACAAGGAAGTCGACAAGCGCACCATTTATACGATCATCTGCCGCCCCATGCACCGCTTCGAGTTCATCCTGGGCAAGTACCTGGGCTTGGCCTATGTGTTGGCCTTGGTCACGGTCGTTATGGCCATCACGGCCATGGCCTATGTAACCATACTCGGCGGAAGCATCGACCGGACCTTTCTTATGGCCGTCGTGCTCATCTATTTTGAGTTGCTCCTTGTCACTGCTCTAGCCGTCTTGCTTTCGACGTTGACCTCGCCTATCCTGGGAGCCATCATTGTCTTTTCGCTCTATGTCACCGGTCATGCAACGGGTATTTTCGTAGACTTACCGGCCCATTTTGACGACACCTTCGCCAAGCACATGCTTGAAATCGTGTACTATGTGCTTCCGAATCTTTCGAATTTCAACATCCGTGCCGAGGCGGCCAACGAGCTGCCGGTAACAGGCGGATATTTTCTGTGGGCTGTGTTTTACGGCGTATTTTATACCGGCATGCTATTGGTCGTTGCATCGCTGACTTTCGAGGATAAGGACGTATGATTCGGCAATGGCTGACACTGCGGTGGTTTCGTTGGGCCGTGGTTGCGCCCTTGGTTGTCGCCGTGGCGTACACCTGCACCACAATGGCCCAACTCCACATCGATGGCCAACGTGACTCGGACGTTATCGAAGAGGAACTGCTCTATCTGCCCAATGAAAAGCTCATGACCCATTTCACGGCGGGTCTGAGCAGCATCGTGGCCGATCTACTGTGGTTGCGGTGCATTCAATACCTGGCACGGGAGTTCGAAAACCCGGACAGCAAGTTTACCTGGCTCGAACATATGCTCCAGACCATCACGCGTCTTGATCCCCATTTTACCGGCGCATATGAGCAGGGCGGTACGTTGCTGGCTGCTTTGGGGGCGGACGAAGCGGCCGAAGAGCTGTTGCGCACCGGCGCCGTCAACCGCCCCGACCGCTGGGAGATCCCCTTCGAGATTGCCAAGATCTACATCCTGAACCGCCGCGATCAACCGGGAGCGCAGACCGCTGCCAGTTATTACCTCACCTGGACCGCCGAATTGAGCGACGAGCCCGATTTCTTTTTGAACTGGGCGTATAACATCCAGCTTCAGCACAACCTCATCGACTCAGGCCGGTTGATCTGGCTTCAGGTATACGAGAACTCCCGCGATGATTTTATGCGTGAACTCGCCGAGCAGAAGTTGCGCGAACTCGACGTCCACGAATACCGGCAGTTGCTGAACGAAGCGGCCGAGACCTACGCTTTGCGTGTGGGATCGCCACCGGAAACACTCGCCGATCTGGTAACGGAAGGGCTCATTGATGCGTTGCCCGAGGATCCACTGGGCGGCGACTTTTTCATCGACCCTGACGGCGAGGTACAAAGCACATCGCTCCTTGACATGCGCGTCGAGCGGCGGCTCCAAAGCATCCGTGGCGGAGTGGAACGCTACCAACGGGAACATGGTGAAATGCCCGAGTCGCTTGATATCCTTGTTGAATCGGGAACCATGCGAAGCATTCCGCCTCACCCCTATCCTGATCGGGATTGGGAGTATGACTCCATCACGGGCGAGGTGCACAGGTAAACGCCCCAGGAATCACATAGCCAAGAGGAAAGCTTGATGCCCCACGCGCCGTCTTCTCAACCACCCCAGGTTGTCCCCCCTTCCCCCTTTGGTCCCACGCCATCGGTACGCCAGTTGGCTTGGCATGAGCTCGAGTTCTATGGCTTTATCCATTTCACGGTCAACACCTTTACGGACCGGGAGTGGGGTTACGGCGACGAGACCCCGTCCGTATTCACACCAACCGATTTCGATGCCCATCAAATCGTCGAAACAGCCGCGGCAGGCGGGATGAAGGGGTTGATCCTGACCTGTAAACACCACGACGGATTCTGCCTATGGCCTTCGCGGTATACGGAGCATTCCGTCCGAAACGCTCCTTGGCGGCAGGGCAACGGCGACGTAGTGCGGGAGATATCCGATGCCTGCGCCACTCACGGACTGCGATTCGGCGTTTATCTGTCGCCGTGGGATCGCCATCATCCCGAATACGGTCGCCCTGCCTATACCACCTATTACCGGAATCAACTCCGCGAGCTGTTGACCGAGTACGGCCCCCTATTCGAGGTATGGTTCGACGGAGCCAACGGAGGCGATGGCTACTATGGCGGCGCCCGAGAGCACCGGTCCATCGATGCACGCACCTATTACGAATGGGAGCGGACATGGGATTTGGTACGCGAACTGCAACCGGATGCCTGTATTTTCAGCGATGCCGGACCCGATATCCGGTGGGTAGGGAACGAATCAGGCGTGGCCGGCGATCCCTGTTGGCATACGCTCCGCCCCGACGATCTGGCGCCGGGCGCGGCCGATCCCGGTATACTCAACAGCGGTCACCGTTTCGGCTCCCATTGGATCCCAGCGGAGTGCGATGTATCCATTCGGCCAGGGTGGTTTTATCATTCCGCGGAGGACGACCAGGTACGATCGGCCGAAAACCTGCTCGACCTATACTTCCAATCCGTCGGTCGCGGGACGAATCTATTGCTCAATCTTCCCCCCGATCGCAGGGGACGGATTCATGATAACGATGTTCAGTGCCTTCGGGCATTTCGAAAACGACTGGACGCAATCCAACGCGTTGATCTCACCCACAATGCCCAAGCTTCGGCCAGTCAGGTTCGTGGCAACGACCCCGCCTATGGTCCGGCAAACCTCCTCGATGACGTGCCGGAGCATTATTGGGCCACCGACGACGACATACGAGACGCCGAGGTTACGCTTATGTTCCCCGAGGCGGTGACCTTCAATACAATCGACCTGCGCGAGTACCTTCCTTTGGGCCAACGGATCGAGCGATACGCCATCTACATCGACCAGCATGGACACTGGCAACCTATCGCCACCGGAACGGGCATCGGCCGACGACGCCTCATTCGCACGGCTCAATGCACGACAGAACGCCTGCGCCTACGGGTTGTTGATGGTCCCGTCGGCCCGGCGTTGTCGAAATGGGGCTTGTATCTGGACACCGAAGCCCCATGAGTACCGTCGTACTTCAATTCCTGGACGGGTTCTTCGTTGTCTTCCACACCCTATGGATACTCTTTGTCGTGACGGGATGGCTATGGCGACGAACGCGGAAACTCAACCTAATCGCGGTACTCCTTACCGGCGGCTCGTGGTTCATCCTCGGGATCTGGTACGGCATCGGCTATTGTCCACTTACAGATTGGCATTGGCGGGTACTCGGAAGATTGGGGGAATTTGACTTGCCCCCTTCGTATGTTCAATATCTTGTCCATCGACTCACGGGACTCGAGATGACGGCCATGCAGGCAGACATCCTCACCGTCGGGGGCTTTTTCCTGGCCCTCGTGGCGGCCCTCGTCGTAAATATTCGCGATTACAGAAATCGTAATCCTCAGCATCAAAGCAAGGAGTAGCACACCATGGACAAACCCATCGTCGCCGCAACCAAACCGGTCGTCATGGAACTCGAACCGGGAACGTATTATTGGTGCCGGTGCGGCCGTTCCAGTGACCAACCGTGGTGCGACGGCTCGCACAAAGCGACCGCTTTCACCCCCGTTGAGACAGTCATCGAGGAGAGGCGCATGTATGCCCTGTGCGCCTGTAAACACACAAAGACCGAACCGTTCTGCGACGGAACGCACAAGCAGGTCGAAACGGAATAGCGGCGGGACCGCCTCGGTAGGGCCATCCCGCCAGCGATGCGCTCGATATTACTCCGCATCCTCCTGTTCGGCCATGATCCGTAGGCTTTCCTCGCGAATCTCCTGGTACATACGGGCCTTGTCCATGCTCTCCCTGGCCAGCTCGGCGATGGGCGTACCTTCTGTTCGCTCGATGAGCCGTTCCATGGCCGCGGCCGGTTCAGGATGCTGCAGGGCCGCTTGGACGCAAATTTCAGGCATGCGGTTCGTTAGAAACCTGGTCATCCGTTCCCGTAGAACACGAGCCGTTCTTTCATGGGGTTCTTCGCCAACCGCCTCGGGCCAAGCTTCCTCCATGGGCACAATCTGTTGTTCGCCTGTCTCAACATCAAAATGCCGCATCATAAGGCGGCGCCCCTGCCGACGCCTGTCGACCGCCTCCATAATGGCCTGCTCGTCCATCCTCTGCAGCCAGTCATAGATCCCCAGAAGCGTCTCAAACTTCTTGACGGGATCATCAACCAATGCCGCGAAATTTGTCCTTGCCAAGTATAGTTCCCGACTTAGGATGTCCTCACCTGCCAGCTCCAGCGCTTCACGGAAATAGGTGCGAGCCCGCTCCCTATCTCGTTCTTCCATGCCGTACATGCAAATCATCCCCATACGCGCACGGACATCAGCCCGTTGATAATCGGTCAGATCCCGTTCCTTAATAAACTGCTCGTAGAGATCGAGCGCCTTATATGGGTCATAATCCGGATCATCCCGATCACGCCCCATTTCACTGGCAAACGCCAGGTCTTCCCATTTGGCCGCCTCCAGTAAGGGATCATCGGGATCGGCCCAGAAAAAATCTCCGCTTTTCAAAGCATGGGCCTGGAACCCAATAAGCATCACAACCATGCACATACCTATTACTCGCCTCATTACTTGTCCTCCTGTTATATGCCTATCACCATCAACTGAGCCACCTTCATATACAGATACAACTAGACACAATGCTACCTCTATGTGCTAAGGATTTCCTGGAATCCACTCAGGAATCCCTGCCCGAAACTCGTTATAAAGATCACCGTAGGCTTGACCGGTCCAATCCGAGCCTATGGCACCGCGAGCACTGCTCTGTTCATTATCCGCACGAACAATAAGACTTCCCTTGATTCGATACATTGCCTCTTTCGTAGAACCACTTAACCCGATAAGAGAAGTAAAGCCATTATCTAACGTGCCTATCGGCTTTTGCCTAGCATCTCCATTTGAAGCAATGGATTGGGTAATCTCGTTACTCCATCCTAATACATCACTACCAAGCGCGTATCCAACCCCTACCAGGGCGTACGGTTGTTGACCTGCAAGCCATTCGAGGTTTACAGTGACCGGAAACTTTGGATATGGAATGGTAACCCAGAATTGATCAAAACCAATTGTTCTATTGTCAAATCCAGCTATAACGTGACCCTCACCATTGTCCACCGCAGCGATAGGAGCCATAATGGAAGAAACGCCCATGTCGGCATTCATGGGCTCTGTTCGCATTGTCCATGTCCCACTATAGATTTTATCGAAATCCACTTTGACACTGCCAAGAGGGAGGTAATAACCACCACGAGCCTCATACTCCTTTACTCCCAAGTAACGGCCAAAGCTAACGCCATACTCCGCGCCTTCCCATACAGTCCAGCTTTGGTATGTATGACTTATGTTACAGACAACCCCTAATGTTAGTCCAACTCTATAGGACTTAAGACCATATGGGGATGTTTTTGTCAGATCCTCATCCTCTGAGTTCGTATAATCAAGAAAAAGAAACGGCCCTGCGGGATTATCGTTGTCAAAGTCTCGAATGGTTGCTGAAAAATTGACCGGAACATCCGTTGGGGCTATAGCAAACCACTCAACTGAAGTACCATGTGGAAATTCTGACTCGAAATAGCCAGAGGGACTTGTATGCCAGTCTATCGTTCGCACCCAATCGAATGGAGTACCTCCCATGGCACAATGGAAGTTACCATACTGATAGATAGCGTCACATGACTCACACCAATCATGATCATAAACGTCTTCAATTGTTGTTGTGACAGGATCATCTCCCACATGAAACCATATACGGTTATTTGGAGAGAACTCAATTGGTCCAGACTCAATGGGTGGATATGCCGAAATGTCCCAAGGCATATGCCCAACAATCAAGCTATGTGCAGTGACATTGTACGGCAGGATTGATGGCGTTGCACCTGCAAAAGGTGCAAAAATTAGAATTAGCAGGATTACCCCCCCCCAGAGATAATTCCTAGGCTTATTACAGACACCTTGGCATGTGAATCTGATGGCTTTCATAGCCTTCTCCTTTACAGTTAAGTAACTTCCCATATCACATAACTAGGGGCCACCCCAGTTAAAAAACTGTATCGGAATTTGAAGTGATATCCTCGCCTCATTAATTTCTGTATAGCATAACACCAATATAAAAGTCAAGTTAAGATTTTGCCTTGTTTTTATGATAATCGATCTTCTTCACACATCGTTTGGTGCGTCTTGAATATTCCCCGTTTAGATCATGCCCCTCCTATATATGGCGACGCCCCAGGGGAACCAATCCACGCACAATGGGATTGTATGAACCAATCTACAGGGGAAATACAGGGGAGTACGGATCATGAATGGGACACATCGAATTCGACTAGCATGCATCGCTCTCGTAGTTTTCGGCCTGGCTTTTCCCGCCGCGGCCCGGCTACGGGTTGGTGAGAACCAACGTCATTTTGTTGAAGGCGACCAGCCCGTGATGCTTTTCGGCAGCGGGATTTGGACCATCATTCCCGATCCGACAATTGACATCGAGGAGCACAACACGTGGTATGGAGAATGGAGTTCGAACGCCAACCGCGCCACCCTTTTCGCCTTTAGTACATCCGTGCCGGATGGTCAGGGATTGGCCCCGTGGAAACGAACCGGACCGGGTGAGGCCAATGACGGACTGCCGAAGTTTGACCTAACCGTATGGGACGAGGCGTTCTGGGACCGGCTTCATGCGTACCTCGAAAGCTGCGAGCGCCACGGGATCTATGTGTGGCTGCAGATTTTTGACGAACCCTACACCGAGCCGGGGATGCAACGGTGGTACCTCAATCCGTTCAACGACGAGAACAACATCAACGCCCTACCGGGAATGCCGGGCGGAGATAGCGACGGACCTTGGGGCCTTTATGGTGTCGGTGAAGAGGCATTTTATGACCCCGACAACGAACCGCTAGTGGACATCCAGAATGCTTTGGTACAGCGCCTATTGGACGAGACCGCCACGCGCTACGGCCACATCATCTATGAAATCGGCAACGAGATCAACGCCGATAGCGAAGCGCCCAAGGCCCTTGAATGGCAACGCCATTGGATTCGGTTCTTCCGGGAATACGAACAAGCACATGACATCGACCTGATTCTGTCAAACAACACGCGCCGTTCCCTGGCCGAAGCAGATGCCGACGGATTTGATGTGTTGAACCACAATGCTTTTGGCGAGATACCTGTCCGCGGGGTTGCCCCCCTGGAACTGGCACGGAACGTCGCCCGACGCGTTGGCGACGATTTCACCCGCTTCCGGCAACCGATCGTGAATTCCCGGCCTGCAAGCGATCCGGACCGCGTTGATTACCCGGATGTGGTATCCCCCGATGAAGGCCGATGTCTCTATTGGTCCTATTTTATGAGCGGCGGTCACATCGTCGGGTTTCGCACCACCGAGGAGTCCTGGAAAAGCGGCGTCAACGCCGAGACCATCATCCGAAACCTGCACCGCTTTATCGACGAAACACCATTCGATCAAATGGAACCCGACCAGGACCGGGTCGAAGGGGATGC
>PWNM01000013.1 GCA_003557825.1 Candidatus Hydrogenedentota bacterium
CCCGGTTTTGGCCGATTGCGATGTAGACGCTGCCGACCTGCATCTGTTGCTGGAGCCCGAAGTGCGGGAGACCCACCGATTCTATGCGGGCCATGAGGCGGTCATTCGCCAGAAGGATTGTATCGGTTGCGGCGCATGCTTGGCTCATTGCCGCTTTGGCGCCGTTCGCATGCATGGCAAACAGGCTGGCGAGGCAGTATTTTCCATCGATCCTATTGCTTGCGAAGGTTGTGGCGTCTGTGTGCGTTTTTGCCCCGAGCAGGCCATCGATTTTCCCGAGGCGCTCTGCGGCGAATGGATGATATCCAATACGCGGGTCGGTCCAATGGTCCACGCCCGTTTGGGCGTGGCAGCGGAAAACTCGGGCAAACTTGTGTCGACGGTGCGACAGGAGGCTCGCCATCAGGCCGAAATAACAGGCCGCTCGCTCGTATTGGTCGATGGTCCCCCGGGAATTGGTTGTCCAGTTATTGCATCGGTTACGGGAGCGACGGCGGTACTCATTGTCACGGAGCCCACGGTATCCGGCGTACACGATCTCGAACGCACCTTGGCGCTGACCCGTCATTTTAGAATCCCGACGCTGGTTTGCGTCAACAAGTGGGATCTGAACCCCGGTAAAACCTGCCATATCGAAGAGTCTGCCCGGAAGTTGGGAGCCCTGATCGCCGGTCGGATTGGCTACGATCCCGGCGTCACCCATGCCCAGATGAGGGCCCTGAGCCTTGTGGAAACCGATACGCTCGCCGCCGCCGATGTCCATACCCTGTGGAACACCGTCGTTTCGCAGTTAACCACATTATCACCAACGGAAGGATATGCCCACATATGATTATCGCCGTACCCATTTCAAACGGTCGTTTGTCGATGCATTTTGGCCATTGCGATGCCTTTGCCTTGTTCGATGTGAATGCCGAAACCCAAAGCATTCGCAATCGGAAGGACGTGGACGCTCCCGATCATCAACCGGGTCTGCTTCCGCCTTGGCTCGCCGAGCAAGGCGCGAACATGATCCTCGCCGGTGGCATGGGGCAACGCGCTCAGATGCTGTTTCAGCAACAAGGCATTGACGTCGTACTCGGCGCTTCCTCCGAAACGCCTGAGCAATTGGTCAAAGCGCTTCTGGCGGGCACGCTCGAAACGGGAGCCAATATCTGCGACCATTGATGCCCGTCCCGTGGGCCGTCGACAAAAATGACGTCATGCGGCCTTCTACCCGTGGGAAACTCGAGGCGGAGGTATTGGTCTTCTTCTATGGACACCGGAAAGGGGCCGGCTTTGGCCCATCGCGGACCGCTGTACCGGTTGCTCCACCGGATATACAGCGTATGGGTTCCGGGCGGAATGTTGCCGAATGAAAAGGCGCCATCGGCATCGATGGACGCCTTCAACAGCAATTCGGTTCCTGGTCCTCTGGCGTCGTCGACACCCAGTGTCCAGTTCTCGGGGTAGTACTGATGGCGTTTAATCGCATGATCCCCATCGGGCAATATGAGCTCGGCCGGTCCATCAAGACCAACGGTGTCGTAATGCTCTTCAAGAAGCAAAAACGCGGTTCCGTGTAACCCCCCCGTTCCGCTATAGGGAAAGGGCAAGCTCTTCCACGAGTCATTGGTTCGCTCAAACTCGACCAGCTGACCGCGAAAGCCCGTCGTTGTCCGACAACCCAGTGCGGCCCATGCCAGTATGCCAACGGTTAGAATCGTTAGTCCATAGCGCATTGCAGTATCCTCACGTGATAGGTGGTCCTACTGGATTATACGTTCGGCGGAGGAAAAGGTTCATTCCTTTGGGCGATGTAGCCTAGCCCATTTCATGTCGGCAACTTGTATTACTGCTCCAAAGATTGGACAATAGGCGGGGTTGTACCCGTTAAAAGCTGCGAAAAGGAACCACGACAGATGATGCGAACCACACATTTCTTAGGGACCCTGCTGGCCGGATTGGGCCTGGTTGTCATGGGATGCGCTACCACCGGAGGGCGCACGGATGCCTTGCATGAAGCAGCCGAACCTGCCTATTCGCTGCGTACCATCGGCGACGGCATGACCGTGGACGTATCGCCCGCCGGTTCAACCATCCGCTTTGGCGGTTGGGTCGGGCGCGCCGTAGGTACCACCGTCGATGTCACCGTCGATACGCGCCATCGCCGCCGGGTGGCCGAAGTGCTCGATGACCTCGACACCGATGCCGTCGTGGACGAACGGTTCGCCGCTGCCCTCGAAACCGCCCTCGACGGCCGAATCAACCGGGTCGTGCCCCTGGGCTCCATAGCCGGCTACCACCATGCCCGCGACGCCCAACAGGCGCGGCTAGAGGGACTTCATCGGTCGGGCTACGACGCCGTCTTGGATGTGGGCGTGCAATATGGCCTCTACGGCCCCGAGACCCTGTTTGCCATGCAAACCGTGGTGCAACTCTACGATACGGCCACCGGCCGCCGACACTGGCGCGATACCTTGCTCGTTGTGCCCGGACCCGCCCTGGCCGACGAACGGCTTCTCGAAGTCACCAGCCGGGTCGGGTTCGGAACCGACCGGGTTGTCCCCAATTTCCGGGGCGGACTCACGGTGAACCCCGAGGCCGTCGACGAATGGTACGAAGACGATCCGGACCTCCTGCGCAATCGGTTTGAAGAAGCCCTCGACCTGTCCATCGCCGCCCTGCTCTCGGCTCTGCAACTCGAGGAAAGCCCCCTCGGCGAATACGCCCTCGCCCGAAATGCCATGGCCGCTCGCAACCGCGACGAAGCCGACGAACTGTTTGCCCGGGCCCTCGTCCTCGACCCCGATTTCATCGAGGCCCGCTTGGCCCGGGCCGTCAACGCCGGCAAAGACGGCCGCGTCGACGAGGCCATCGCTCTAACCGAAGCCCTCCTTGACGATCACCCCGACTACGGCCCTGCCCTGCGTAATCTTGCCTGGTGGCACGCCGTCTCCAATCGCGACCCCGCCGCTGCCCGCCCCTACTACAACCAAGCCCTCGCCCTCGGCATGCGCCCCTCACGCTCTATCGAACGGGTCTTGGAGCGGGAGTGAGAACGGTGAACGATAGCGCATGGTAGATGAAAGCATGAGCACCCCTGGGAACGCCGACGTCCCCGTCGGCACGACACCACCACAGGCCGACGGGGACGTCGTTGCACCCAAAGCCGACGAGGACGTCGGCGCTCCCAGGGATGACGCTCCCAGGGGGTGGTATTCGCGGGGCTATTTGCCCCACTGCGACGCGCCGCATCTTATCCAGTCCATCACTTACCGCCTTGCCGATAGCCTTCCGCAGGCGAAGCTGGCGGCGCTACGGGAGGAACTGGAGCATTTGCCGGAAAAGCAGCGGGAGATTGAGCGCCGCAAGCGCATCGAGGAATGGCTTGATGCCGGTATGGGCTGCTGCGCGCTAGCTAACCCCGATGTTGCGCGGTATGTTCAAAATAGCTTCCTCCATTTCCACGGCGAACGCTACCACCTCCACGCTTGGTGCATCATGCCCAACCATGTCCATGTGTTGATCGAGCCCTTGATCGATCTCGCCACCATTGTGCGGGGGTGGAAATCCTTTACCGCGCGCTGGATATTGGCAAGAAACGCGCAACTTGCGTTGAACATCCCCAATGCGCATCAACTTTGGATGCGGGAGTATTGGGATCGCTACATTCGTGACGCTGGGCATTACCAAAGAGCTGTAGAATACATTCATCACAATCCCGTGAAAGCCGGACTCTGCTGCGTTGCAGAGGAATGGCCGTGGTCTAGCGCCTTTCCTGGGAACGCCGACGTCCCCGTCGGCATCGATAGGAATGATGCCGACGGGGACGTCGGCGTTCCCAGGGATGACGGGGACGTCGGCGTTCCCAGGGATGACGAGGGCGGCGGCCATCCCAGGAGTTCTATATGACCGAAACCGACCAGATGGAGGTTATCTTCATCAGACCGATTGGAGACCAATGAAGCGTTTGAGTTCGGTGTTCGTGGCGTTGGCGGCGTTGTGCTGGGGGCTATCGGGGGGAATCGGCGGGATTCTCATGGCCGAAGGCTGGGATGCCTTCGTAGTGTCGTTTTACCGGGGCGCGATCGGATTGGTGTTTGTGCTCGTCTGGCTCGCGGTGCGCCCCCACGGCAGCGGACTGGCCAATCGTCGGCTATGGTTTTGGTCGGCCATTGCCGGCGTGGGCGTGGCGGGCAACTTCTCCTTTTATTTCGTCAGCATTGCGGAAGGCAGCGTCGCGGTAGCGGCGACCCTGATGTACTGCGCACCGGTGTTCGTCTATCTCGTGTCCTTTACGCTCAAGCTCGAACGCCCCACGCTGTTCAAGTGGGCCGCTATCGCACTGGTAATGGTTGGCGTCGTGCTGCTCACAGGCATCTACGAGATTGGAGCAGGGGACGTCACGCCGATTGCCGCCGGCGCGGGGTTGCTCTCCGGCCTGTCCTATGCCCTATTCATATTCGGCTTCAAGTATGCGGCGCCTCACGGAAGCCCGCAAGCGATTCTTGTGATCGCCTTCGCGGTCCTCGCTGCCATACTTATCGGGCTGGGCGACACCGATCAGGCCGTGGCCGTGCTGAGCACGTCGCGCTGGCCGCTGTTTGTGGTGTTGGGGACGCTCGGTGCGGGATTGTCGTTCATTTTCTATATCGTTGGTCTGAACCACACCGCGCCGGCCGTGGCGTCTATTGTGGCCATGGTCGAGCCTGTGACGGCATCGTTATTCGGCGTCGTAGTCTTGAATGAAAGCCTGGCCGCATTACAAATCCTCGGCATGGGCCTGATTTTGGTCACCGTGACCACGCTGAGCGCCTATTCGAGCGCTCAAAAGGAGCCTCTTGCGACCATACCGGTTGCTGAGTAGGGCATGGTTAATCGGGGTAACCCGACCGGATTTGTTCCCCTCAAGGGTTCTGTGCATCCATCCTGACCAATCCTGCATTGGGAGCACTACGGAAGGACTACGACCGAGTACGGCGCGGGCGGCGCGGGGTAACCGTTCCGTTGCCATTCCAGACCGGCACTCCCAATCGGTGCGATACCGCAGCTCTTATGAACAAATAAACTATTATCGACCTTCCGGGTATATTGACAAAACACAGTATTATTTGTAAAATGAGGGACATATGGCATTTACTGATGTAGCCAAGGTTGATACCCCTGGAGGCGGGTTCCCATGAATAGCATGGTGCGATCATACTGGATTATTCCGATCGTGCTTCTTGCCCTGATCCTATTTTTATGTTTAGGATGTCCCCAACCGAAACACGTCGTCGTGCCTCATGTCATCGGACTCTCCCAATACAGTGCCCAATCCGAAATTGCCAAGGCCGGACTCAGTGTTGGAATGGTGGCCGAGCAATATCATGGGACTGTGCCCTTGGGTATGGTTATCGCCCAGAACCCAATGCCCGGCGTGTCAATAACAAGCGGTGCGAAGGTAAACCTGATCATTTCCAAAGGTCTGGAGCCAGTTTTGGTACCTGATGTTGTCGGTTGGTCTCTCCCCCGGGCCATGGACCTGATCGCAACTGCCGGTCTGATCTCAACCGTGGTCAAAGAACATAATGACACTGTACCTGCGGATACAGTAATCACACAGAGTCCCACGGCGGGATCGATGGTTGTTCCCGGCAGCATTGTCCAAGTGGTTGTGTCGCAAGGACCCAAATTGGTTTTCGTACCGGATGTGATTGGGACCAGTCAGCAGGACGCGACAGCCGTTCTGATGAGCGCCGGATTGACAATCGGCCCGGTTTCCGAGCAATACAGTGATGCGGCCCCAGTCGGATTGGTTATCGGTCAGCTTCCCTTAGCTGGAGCGCACGTTATGCCGGGGATTGCCGTGAGTCTAGTCGTGTCACGCGGTCCGGAACCGGTGTTAATACCGGATGTGATTGGTGTGTCACAGACGGTTGCTGAGTCCGCGATTTTGGATGCTGGGCTGATGGTTGGTTCAATCTTTCAACAGCATAGCGAGGATGTTCCCGCAGGTCATGTGATCAGTCATGATCCTGGGCCCGGGACAACGGTGCTGCCTGGAAGCGCCGTGGATCTAATCGTGTCGCAAGGTCCGGATCGTCGCCCTGTGCCGAATGTAACCGGCCTTTGGCACGAAGAAGCCCAGGCTGCGATCATGTATGTGGGATTGGTGGTCGGATCGGTTTCGGAAGAACACAGTGAAGCCGTTGTCCAGGGACATGTTACTGGTCAGACTCCCGAGGGGGGCGTATTGGTTCCGCCGGGAAGCGCCGTGAAACTGGTGCTGTCCAAGGGCCCTCAACCTCTGCCTGTGCCGGATGTGGTGAATTTGCTCCTTGAAGAAGCTGAGGTTGTTCTAACAAATGCTGGGTTTATCGTAGGTCAGATATCGGCAATCTTTAGCGATACGATCGCCTCGCACCATGTAGTGAGCCAAATCCCGGCATCCGGGACTGTTCCGCCCGGGACGGCCGTCGACCTGGTTGTATCGAAAGGACCCGGCGTCATTGTGCCCGATGTCGTCGGCGAGTCTGAAGCCAATGCGGTGGCAATGATTGAAGCAGCCGGACTCCTGGCTGGAACCGTCACCGAGGCGTACAGCGACGACATACCTCATGGATTGGTCATGGCGCAGGCGCCAGAAGCAGGAGCCGAGGTACCCCCCGTTACGGAGGTCAATTTGTTGATATCGTTGGGGCCGGAATCCGGTACCACAATGACCATCATGTTGCCCGGCGATGTACCGCTCGAGATGGTCAGAATCCCCGCGGGGACCTTTCTAATGGGTCGGTATCCCGACGAACAAGATAGTTTGCCCTCTGAAGGACCGCAGCATGAAGTGACTATTGCATACGACTTCTGGATGGGTAAATACTCAATGACCAAGCGCCAGTGGCTCGCGATAATGAACTCGGCTCCGTGGTCGGGGCGAGTGCACGTCCTAACCGATCTTAACAGCCCCGCCGTTTATATATCATGGAACGACGCACGTAGTTTTGTCGCTGCACTGAATGACTACCTTGTTACAACCGGTCAAGGCCCCGGCGACATACGATTGCCCAGCGAAGCGGAATGGGAATATGCCGCCAGGGCGGGGACGACAACCCGGTTCTACTGGGGCGATGATCCAAGCCATGCCCGGATTTACGATTATGCTTGGTGGAAAAGCAACGCCTATGATGTAGGAAATTTGTATGCTCATGTTGTGGGGCAAAAACTGCCCAACGAATGGGGTCTGTACGACATGAGCGGCAATGTGTGGGAGTGGTGCGAGGACGACTGGCACAGCAACTACGAGGGTGCTCCTGGCGACGGCCGAGCATGGCGGGGTTCACCAAGGGGGCCTGTTCGTGTCCTACGGGGCGGTAGCTGGTATTACTATGCCTATACCCTTCGGTCTGCTCACCGCACTTACAACATCCCGTCTCATACTAACAACATCGTGGGCTTCCGTATTGCCCGATAGCTCTTCTGTCTCGTAAATCATGGCCGTACATCGGATCAGATTATCCCAGTGCTTCCGCCTTACCTCCAACGTTCATGACGATTACCACTACAGCCGGATCGATTTCAGCGGGATGATGGCTCTGAGAGAAACGGTGGACAAGAATGTCCGAGGAAGCCCGACCGGATTTGTGTCTTTTACAGGTTCTGTGCAACTATCCTGGCCAGTCTTGCATGGATACTGCTACGGAAGGACCCCAGAACCTTGAGCGATACAGACCGGGATATGCCCCTACCGCCTGAGGAACCGCCGCCGAGTTTGGCGCGGCGTATCTACCGGGCAACGGTGTTCACTTTTTTGGCCATCATGGGCCTGGAGTTGATCGCGGCGGTGTTCCGCGGGCAATGGCTCACGGCATTTCTTGTGGCCATGATCATCGCCATCACCCTCGCACCGCAATTGTTCAAGCGGAAGCTGGCCGTTGACATCCCGGCGGAATTTCAGTTGTTGGCCATCGTGTTTGTGTTTGCCGCGTTGTTTCTAGGCGAGATCCGCGATTTTTACCATCGCATCTGGTGGTGGGATATCGCCTTACACACCACCTCCGGATTGCTTCTGGGCATCCTGGGGTTTCTGCTGGTCTATGTGCTGAACGAAAACGAACGGGTTGAGGTGCATATGCGACCGCGGTTCGTTGCGCTATTTGCCTTTGTGTTTGCGGTCGCCATCGGCGCGTTGTGGGAGATCTTCGAGTTCGGTATGGACCAGATTTTTGGCACCAATATGCAAAAGCCCATGTTTGGCGACCCGTCGGGCTTGACCGACACGATGTTCGACCTTATTGTCGACACGCTCGGCGCGTTGGTAATTAGTCTCTATGGTTGGTGGTATCTGAAGCGCCGGAAGGAATCCTTCATTCAGGTGTGGATCCGAAAATTTATCGAACGCAACCCGCAGCTTTTCCGTAGTTCTTGAAGAACGTAGAATTACAGCTCGATTGCGAATGGCGTTACGAATAGCTTCCTTTCTATGTGATCTGCGGCGTGAGAACACTGTAGACGGATACGGAGACGCCGGCGCGATCGGGTCCGGTGACGATGATCATGTAATAACTACGTGGAGCGATGTCGAGGGTAAACCAGTGGGGCATGGCGGCGATGGTGCTGTGGTGTACTGTTTGGTCGCTGGAGCGGACTTCGACGGTCATGGGCAAGACGGCGTCGATGGCATTGACTTCGATTACGGCCTGTGATGCCTTTTGGTCCAACCAGGGCGAGCCGGTCGGTTGCCATTGCAGGGTGGCAACCACGGGGATTCGGCTTTGGGGCAAGATGAGCTCGCTGGATTCGCGGGTGCTAAATCGGACGATCTCGGTCATTTGCGTCAGGGGGTCGAGCCCTTCGAAGGCGATAAAACAACCGACGGCAAGGGACGCGCTCAATGCGCCTTGTACCACCCAAGCTCCTACGATCTGCCCGAATTTCGCTCGGAATGCCCAGACCATCAAGGCCAAGGAACCCACAGCGGGAACGGCCAGAGCAAAGGGCAGCAGGTTAGCCGGACTCCATAAAATGATATGTGTCGCTGCGCCCAGTAAACACCCTACGCTGAACACGTTCCACCACGAACTCCATGGAACATGAAACAGGTTAAGGGCCAGCATCAACGCTATCGGCCAACCGATTAGGAGCAATCCGCCCGAAACCGCACGAGGCAGGAGCAGGATCTCGCTAAGTGCGCCGTCCACGGTCCAGTTGCCATCTGGACCGGCCTCGGCCAAAGGCGGCGCCTGCACTCCGTCGATGATCAGCCAAAGGCCGACGATGACAAACACGCCGGCCAGGAATGCCCGTAAGGCGATCATCGCTCTGCCCGCGGTCTCAATGGGGCGGTACTCGGGGCGCGGCGTTCCTTCTATCCCGCCGGCCGAGGTCTTTACCAATACAGCATTGCACTGCCAGCAATGCTCGTTTTCGTATTCGTTATACGCTCCGCATTTGGAACAGGCCAGGCCGGCTGAAAGATCAATGCCGCTGTCGCTTTCTTTCAGGCCTAATTCACCTCGAGAGGATTCCTCACTCTCAGGGGCGCTGAGCCGTTCGATGGACTGCCTGGCCAAAGGATGGTCGGGATTGACCTCAAGGATGTCGCGCCAAGCGTTGGCAGCGTCTTCGCGATGGCCCGCCATTTCGAGTACCCGGGCCAGTTGCTGCCGAAGGGGAATTTCGTCCGGCCACAGGGCGACGGCGTCTTCGAGTTCGACAAGGGCCATATCATAACGACCAAGCCGGTAATAGGTGGCAGCGAGATAGCGGTAGACGTTGAGCTTGGTTCCCCAGTGCTCCTTCAAGTACTGTAGGTGCTCCTGGGCCTGCTTGTATTCCCACGTCATGTAGAGGCGTTTGGCCAAGCGCCATCGCTTCTCATGATCGTCGGGATGTTGTTCGACATGTATGGCCAGTTCGTTCAGATCCACCCCGTGCCTCTCTGCCGACGGGTTACCGTTTCTTGCGCCCTTTTTTCTTGCGTGTTTTTAGTTTTTGGCGTTTGTCGTGCCACTGAAAGGCACTGTTGATCAACCATGTCACTATCCCCGAGCTAACCGCCGAGACAATGGCCGCAAACCCCATCACCGTAAACCACGCCGCATCGGGCGTCCGATAAATCCA
>PWNM01000545.1 GCA_003557825.1 Candidatus Hydrogenedentota bacterium
CCGCAAAAACCGGATACCGCAAAAGTGGTAATCACTAGGGCCATGACCGCAGGTGGGGGCGGCGTTTCCGGTAACGGGACCACGACGCGGTCGGGCAAGGCCCCATCCCGGGCTGCCATGTCTTCGCCTATCGTCCGACTCAGCAGTATGCACAAACCGCCCACGGCGACGCTCGCGGCAGCTCCGATGAAAGTCGTCCGGGTATAGCCGAATTGGGCAATCAGATAAAAACCAGTTAGAGCACAGCCAACGACGGCTCCAAAGGTGTTGACTGTATACAAAGCCCCAATCCGAATCCCCGCAACGCGCCGCTCCCACGCGACGAACCGGACCAGCAGCGGGAGGGTCGCGCCCATAAGCGTGACGGGCACGATGAGGAACACCAGGGCAAGAATGAACCGCAGGAGTACGGCCAAGGGCCGAATCGACGCAACGGGGCGAAGGAGGGAAACCACCGCTTCCTCACCGACGCCCACCGCCAAGATGAAAAAGACCGCCCACAGCCCGATTGCGATCTGAAAGAAACCGTAAAGCCGAAGAGGGCGCGAGGTTTGCTCCGCTAGACGGCCGCCCCAGAAACTCCCCAACCCAAGCCCCAGAAAAAAGATGGCTAGCACGGTGCTGATGGCATACGCCGTGGTTCCGAAAAGGAGGACCAGTTTCCGGGCCCACACCACCTGATACAGCAGACCGCACGCTCCCGTGACGAAGAACGAGAGAAGTACCAGCACAAACAGCGCGAGCGATGCCGCGTGAAGCTGGGACTGAGAAGATGAATCTGTGGGGATGCGCACGTAGAAAATGCTCCTCAATGATTTTTTGATGTACTTGAACAAACTAACATGCTACCCAAACATCCGGAATCATTGCAACGACGAGCCGCAAACACCTTCCGCCGTTGACAGACAATCGTCAGAGTGTTACGGTGGAGGTCAAAGGCCAATTGGAAGTAACACATGCTGGGACGGTTTCCGGCGGAAGGGAGTAATCATGCTACGAGTAGGACTTTGTGTGGCAATGCTGGCGTGTACGACAAACGGTGTACCGGTAGACGACGATGTGGCGGATATGGGCCGCATTGAACTGCCCGATCCCCGAGAGGTCGGGGAGCATAGCGTCGAGGAGCTGATGGCAGCGCGGCGGTCGGTACGAAGCTTTACGGACGAACCCCTCACCCATGAGCAGATGGGACAATTGCTGTGGTCCGGACAAGGTATCACCGAACCGGCTCATGGCTTCCGCACCGCGCCTTCAGCAGGCGCCACATACCCCATGACACTGTACCTCGTTTCGGCGGAAGGGGCCTACCGCTATGATCCTGAGGATCACGAGATGATTCCGGTCCGGGCCGGCGACCGGCGCATGGACTTGCGGCGCGTGGCCCTGGATCAGGCATCGATTTCAGAGGCGCCCGTTTCCATCGTCGCTGTGGCGGATTACGCCCGCACGACGGGCCGATACGGCGACCGGGGCGTTCGTTTTGTCCATATCGAAGCGGGCCATATCGCTCAAAACATCCATCTCCAGGCCGTGGCCGAAGGGCTCGGCTCGGTACCCATCGGGGCCTTCGATGATGACGGCGTCTTGGAAGTGCTTGGGCTGTCGGACGACCTAACGCCGTTGTACATCATCCCAGTAGGCCACGCCGCTCGATAACCAACGCTACCGAGCGGCATGAATGCGTTTTTTGACCGGGTACCCTACGAAGCGCCGAAGTGCTCGAGCAGGAACGGTAGGTCAAGTTCGGGATAAACGGGGAACCGGTCTAGTAGGGCGGTCACCCGGGCGCGGGCTTCATCGTGGGCATGGGGGTCGATAGAATATTTGGCTTTGCTCAGTTTGCCGGCGTTCGGACCGGACTCAATGGTATTCGGCGTCATGTTCGATAGCACCAGTTTAAGCACGGCGGCGATCTCGCGCATCTCAGATTCGCCCATGCCCAACGTCGTCACGCCGGGCGTACCGATACGCAGACCGCTGGTGTACCACGGTCCGTTGGGGTCGTAGGGTAACGAGTTTCGGTTGAGCGTGATGCCGCATTCCCGAAGGGCGCTTTCGGCCTGCCGCCCCGTGATGCCGAAGCCGGTGACATTGATCAGCATGAGGTGATTGTCCGTACCGCCCGTGGCCACGTCCAACCCTTCATCGACGCAGGCCTGGGCAAGAACTCCGGCATTGCGTTGGACGGCTTGGGCATAGGTCTTGAACTCGGGGCTATTGGCTTCGGTAAAGGCCACGGCCTTGGCAGCGATGACGTGGGGCAACGGCCCGCCAATAACCAAGGGACAACCTTTGTCGACCGCCTCGGCGAACTCGGAAGCGCACATCACCAAGCCGCCACGGGGTCCACGTAACGTCTTATGGGTCGTCGACGTGACGACATGGGCATGAAGCATGGGATTGTAGTCGCCTTCGAAAACTCCTCCCGCGACCAGGCCCGCGAAGTGGGCCATATCGACCATAAGTACGGCGTCTACAGCATCGGCAATAGCCCGAAGCCGCCGAAAATCGATGGCACGGGGATAAGCGCTATAACCGGCCAACAAAATAAGTGGTTTCACCTCCTTGGCCTGTTGTTCAAGGGCGTCGTAATCCAGCAGTCCGCTTGCTTTGTCCACGCCGTAGGTGTAGGCGTCGAACATCATGGCCGAAACGTTATGCCGATATCCATGGGTCAAATGTCCGCCAGAATAGTAATCCATGCCTAGCAGCCGTTGATTGCCGAGTTTGGACCGGATGGCATTCCAGTCGTCCTGGCTGAGTTTCGACGGGTCTTTTACATCCAGTTCGCGCAGGGCCGGCATCTCGACGCGGGTCTGCAAAATGGCCCAATAGGCGATGAGATTGGCGTCGGCGCCGCTATGGGGTTGCACATAGGCGTGCTCACACCCGAAGAGGGTTTTGACTTGTTCGCAGGCATAGGCCTCAATAGCGTCCACATTGTCGCAACCGGCGTAAAAGCGGTGAAGGGGAATGCCCTCCGCGTATTTATCGGTGAGCAGGTTGCCCATGGCGAGTTGCGTGGCCAGCGAGCAGTAGTTTTCGCTGGCGATGAGTTTCAGATTTTGGCGCTGGTCTGCAAGTTCCTGCACAATGGATTTCGCAACGCCAGGGGCCACTTCAGCAACTTGGCATAGATTCGCCAAATATCCGATAAAGCCGGGATTCATTGCGGCGCCTTTTGTTTGATCTAGGTATGCAGCCAATGGGGATGAAACGGTATTCACAAGCATGCTCCTCCATAATGGGTTTGGGAAACAGAAAGGGGTATAGTAGCCGCTGGATGTGGTCAGGGTCAAAAGCAGGGCCATTTTTCGCATTGTCCAGAAGCATAGGGCAATCAGAAAGACGTTGCGCCTTCCCCTCGCCTCATGCGAAGATTACCCTGTGCATCTTGAACCAACGTGGAGATAAATAGACCCCCCTATGGCTCGATCCTATGAAAAACACAAACCGTATTTCGAGCTTGTCGAGGCCCTGGAACGATCCAAGGGGTGCGCACTATGCGCCATGCGAAAACGCAGCACCCGCCGCTATGCCGAGACCCTGCTCTATGAAAACGTCAATGATCCCCAATTCAGGCGGCGGCTGCGCGATGCGCGCGGCTTTTGTAAGCCCCATGCCAAAGATATCCTCGAATGTGGCGATGGATTGAGCGCGGCGATTTTATACCAGGATCAGGTGGAGGACACGCTGCAGTTCCTAGCGAGACTGGAGGGCATGACTAGGCGGGCTCTGCGAAAAAAAGCACGTGCGGAATGGATCCGCCACGAACCATGCCCCCTATGCGAACACGAAGAAGAAACCGACATCATGCGGATCGAAACCCTTCGGAATCACCTGGACGATCCTGAATTACGACAAGCCCTCGAAAAGGGTCCCGGATTTTGCGTCCCCCATCTCATCCCTACCCTGGAACGGCTAAAAGACCCGGAACATCGACGCTATGTCGAACGACTACATCGGGAGAAGCTTTCGCGGTTGCTCGACGAGTTGCACGAGTTTATCCGCAAACACGATTATCGGCATACCCACGAATCTTACGGACGGGAGGCCGATTCATGGCAGCGGGCTCCAAGGATGCTCCTGGGCGATTTTTAGGGCGTTTGGCTTTACCCAGTCCAGACTGAGTATGATGGGAAATAATCAAGGAGGCCCATAGCGTCCTTCCCGTACAAACCTTGGATGATGGAGATGCGACTATGGATTTCATCTACTCGGAAGAGTTTTTCCAATGGGTTTTGCTACCACTTATGATTTTTGCGGCCCGGGTCGCCGATGTTTCCTTGGGGACCTTGCGGATCGTGTTCATATCGAAAGGACGGCGGGTCCTCGCCCCGTTGATCGGGTTCGTCGAGATCTTTATCTGGATTGTTGTCATCCAGCAGATCATGCAGAACATGGACAATATTTATTATGCGTTGGTCTATGCAGCGGGATTTTCCTGCGGAACCTATGTAGGGGTGCGCATGGAGGAGCTGCTTGCACTAGGACGCCTTTCGGTTCGGATTATCACTCCGCGCGACTGCTCGGCGTTCGTCCGTGAGCTTCGTTCCAATGGATACGGCGTTACACAGTTGCCGGGACAGGGAGCTACAGGCCCCATGCATATCATCTACACCATGATCGAGCGGAAACGCATTGTCGATCTGACCAAGCGATTGCAACGTTTTGACCCCAAGGCCTTCTTCACCGTGGAGGATGTACGATTAGCCCGAGAAGGGATCTTTGCAGGTAAGCCAGGTTATGTCTGGATATCAAGGATGTTCCCCCGAGCCAAGAAAAAATAACCAACCACCTCCACTCCAATCTGGAACGATTGTACCCAAAAACCCAAGGAAATCTCTTTTCACCCCTCCGCATTTGTAATAATTATGAATTTAAAAATAAAAAAAGCAAGCAAAAAGCAAGTTTCTTCGCTGAAACAGTTGCGTTCCCAGCCCCCCCATGTTACAATTTATTTGGTCAGCGCCACATGTGGCGTTTCTCCTTCCGCGGAGGCCCTTGGCATCATGTCTTGGGCCTCTAAAATAACGCATGCGCGGAAGCCCAAGCGAGCTGAAGGCGCAAGCGTGGCGATATAGAGCAGGGCCGCCGCCAACAGACTGGCGGCGGCCCTGACCGATTTCTGAATGCTCCCTTCCAAAATATTCGGCAATGGCTCCTCTGTCCGCGAGCCGGGAATAAGGCCTATGAACCTCCCTGTTATCGAACTAGAGTGTAGTAAATGGACCATTCATCCAGGCTTAGAGTGACTTAGGTCTCACTTAGCTGGTTCTTGTTGGGGATAAACTGGTGTACTTTGGGCTCACAGGTGAGGTGTGTCCACCCGAAACTGACTGGTAGGAAAATAACGGAGGCGTCATGGGAACAACAGATGCCAGACCGGAAGCCGGAAAATATACCGGCAGCCGCGTTGAACAAAGCAATCGCGAAGTGGCTGAGCTGGCCAATCGCGAATATAAATATGGATGGGAAACGTCCCTTGAATCAGACACTATCGAACGGGGTCTGAACGAGGACATCATACGGTTTATATCAGAGAAAAAAAACGAGCCAGACTGGTTGCTTGCGTGGCGTCTGAAAGCCTATCGGCATTGGCAGACGATGTCCGAGCCTACCTGGGCGAACGTATCCTATCCCCCTATCGATTTCCAGCAGCAGCGGTATTACTCTGCACCCAAACGCAAACAGCAACCCTTAAATAGTCTCGAAGAAGTGGACCGGGAATTGCTGGAAACCTTTGAAAAGCTGGGCATTCCACTGGAAGAGCAAAAGCGCTTGGCAGGGGTAGCCGTGGACGCGGTGTTTGACAGCGTGTCGGTGGCAACCACGCACAGCGAGATCCTCGAGAAACGCGGGATCATCTTTTGCTCGTTTTCCGAGGCCGTCCTGAAGCACCCGGAACTTGTCCAGCAGTACTTGGGCTCCGTGGTTCCCTATTCCGACAACTACTTTGCGGCGTTGAATTCGGCGGTCTTCAGCGATGGTTCCTTCTGCTACATTCCGAAAGGCGTGAAGTGTCCGATGGACTTGTCCACCTACTTCCGGATCAATGCGGCAGAGACCGGGCAATTCGAACGGACATTAATCATCGCTGAGGAAGGCGCTTCGGTTAACTATCTCGAAGGATGCACCGCCCCCATGCGCGACGAGAATCAACTACACGCAGCCATCGTCGAGCTTATTGCCATGGATAACGCGACCATCAACTATTCGACGGTGCAGAATTGGTACGCGGGTGATGAAGAAGGCAAAGGCGGCATCTACAACTTCGTTACCAAGCGGGGAATCTGCAAAGGCGTGAATTCGCGTATCTCGTGGACCCAAGTGGAGACGGGTTCGGCCATTACATGGAAATATCCCGGCTGTATATTGCAGGGCGATAACTCAGTGGGCGAATTCTATTCGGTTGCGCTGAGCAACAAACGTCAGCAGGCCGACACCGGAACCAAAATGATCCACATGGGCCGAAACACCAAGAGCACAATCATCTCCAAAACTATTTCGGCGGCCCATGGGAACAATAGTTATCGGGGCTTGGTTCAGGTAATGCCCAAGGCGGCAAACGCCCGGAACTATACCCAATGTGATTCGCTGCTTATCGGTGACAAATGCGGGGCCCACACCTTCCCGTATGTTGAAGTACGCAACAGTAGCTCCGCCGTCGAGCATGAAGCATCGACATCGAAAATCAGTGAAGATCAGTTGTTTTATTGCAAGCAACGGGGCATTGGCCCCGAAGATGCCATTTCCATGGTGATCAACGGTTTCTGCAAAGAGGTCTTCGATCACCTTCCCATGGAATTCGCAGTGGAGGCTACGAATCTATTAAGCGTAAGCCTCGAAGGGAGTGTTGGCTAATGCTAGAAATCACCAATATACATGCCACCGTTGAAGGTAATGAGATCCTAAAGGGGATCGATTTGCAGGTAAAACCCGGCGAGGTTCACGCCATCATGGGGCCTAATGGTTCCGGTAAGAGCACACTCGCGCAGGTGTTGGCCGGAAACGAGGAATACGACGTAACGGAGGGCGCGGCGCATTTTTTGGGCGAAGACGTACTCGATCTGCCTGCCGAAGAACGCGCTCGCCTGGGTTTGTTCCTGGCCTTTCAGTATCCCGTCGAGATTCCGGGCATCAGCAATGCCTATTTTCTCCAGGCCGGATTGAACGAGATCCGAAAGAGCAACGGCCTGGGCGAACTGGATGCCATGGAATTTCAGGAACTCCTCAGGGAGAAAATGGAGCTTGTCGCAATCGATCCCAGATTCGCGGATCGCCCCGTCAACGACGGTTTCTCTGGCGGCGAGAAAAAGCGAAACGAAATCCTACAGATGGCCGTACTCGAACCCAAGCTGGCGATTCTCGACGAAACCGATTCGGGCCTGGATATCGACGCATTACGCATCGTGTCGGACGGCGTGAACAAACTTCGGAGCCCGGAGCGGTCGTTTATCCTCGTAACCCACTATCAGCGGCTTCTGAACTATATCGTTCCTGACTACGTCCATGTCTTGTTCGACGGCCGCCTTGTGAAATCTGGCGGTAAAGAGTTGGCTTATGAACTTGAAGAAAAGGGATACGATTGGATCAAGGAAGAGCTGATTACCGCCTCATAAGTGGCGGAATCGGCCATCCAAAAGGAAGACCGGATTATGCATGAAGTAAGCAATGCAACCGAAAAAGAACACTACATCGAAGCCATCGAAGAGATGGCATCGCAGAAAACTCCAGAGTGGCTCGCGACGTTGCGTGAAGATGCAGCGAAGCGATTTGCTGAACGGCCATTGCCCCATCGCAAACTCGAAGCTTGGCGATTTACTAATGTGAATCCCATCATCCGGAACCCCTTCCAACCCATCGCCGAGAGCGGCGTGGACCAGCTTGCGTCATCCGATGTCCATCCTCTTTTGTATGCAAACGACTGGATCGAGCTGGTTTTCGTGGATGGATGGTACGCGCCCAAACTTTCGAGGAATGCAGGTCCAGGCGGCGCTGCAAAAACCGCAGGATTGCACGAAGCCATCGCGGCTGAGGATGATCTGGTGGAAGCCCACCTTGGCCACGTGCTGGGCGATGGCGGAAATGTCTTCAGCGACCTGAATACGGCCTTGGCACACGACGGCGCTTTGGTGCATATTCCCAAAAATGTGGAGCTGGACCGTCCGATTCATTTGGTATTCGTGAGTTCCAAAACGGCAACGGAATCCGTAATTCACCCACGCGTCTTGGTCATCGCCGATGCGAATAGCGAAGCAACCATCATTGAAAGCCATGTAAGCCTGGCAGGAGAGCCACGCTATTTCAGCAACCCCGTTACCGAAATTCGCCTCAATGACGGCGCACGCCTTACGCGTATCAAAGTGTTGGACGAAGGTCCTCAGGGCTACCATTTGTCCACCACGCAGGTCCGCCAGGACCGGGACAGTCGGTTCGACGGGTTTACCTTCAGTATGGGCGGCCCCATCGGACGGAATGAACTCAACATCGTTTTCGAGGGCGAAGGAGCCGAGTGTTCGTTACGCGGGTTGACGCTTACCGAGGGAAGCCGTCTGGTCGACAATGCAATATCCGTCGAACACCACGCTGCCCACTGCAATAGCTGGATCGGGTACAAGAGCGTTTTGGAGGATAAGAGCCATAGCGTGTTCTGCGGTCGGGTCTACGTAGCCCCCGGAGCGCAATTGACCGACTCGAACCAGCTTAATCAGAACCTATTATTGTCCGACAAAGCGACAGTCAACACAAAACCCCAGCTTGAGATCTATGCCGATGATGTGAAATGTACCCATGGAGCTACCGTCGGCCCACCGCCCCAGGAGTTGGTTTTCTACTTCCAGACACGCGGCATGAGCCAAGCCATGGCGCGGGGCATACTGACCTATGGATTCGCCGATGAAGTAGTCAACGAAACGCCCCTGGACCCGGTGCGTGATCGGCTTGATCGTCGGGTGTTTGACAAATACAGTCCAAAATGAGGCAGCATATGGCCGTGCATAACATAGCAAAACGTTCAGATACGCCCGAATCGAAACGACTCACGTCCCTTGACATTGAGCGCATTCGGAGGGATTTCCCTATCCTGCAGCAGCGGCAGGATGGGCAACCCTTAGTGTATTTGGACAATGCTGCGACGAGCCAGAAACCGCAAGCGGTGCTAGATGCTATCAATCACTACTACGCCACGCAAAACGCCAACGTCCATCGCGGGGTGCATCATCTGAGCCAAGAGGCGACGAATGCGTACGAAGGCGCACGAAAGGTCATAAAGCGCTTTATCCATGCACCCTTAACCTGTGAAATCATCTACACGCGAGGCGCAACGGAGGCCATCAACCTGGTTGCCCAAAGCTATGGTCGCGAACATGTCCGTGAAGGCGATGAAGTACTGCTTACGTGGATGGAGCATCATTCGAACATTGTTCCGTGGCAGATGCTGTGCGAAGCCACCGGAGCAACCTTGCGCGTCGTACCTATCGATGATGACGGGGCCTTGCGCATGGACCAGTTTGAGGCGATGCTTACCGAAAAGACCCGCATCGTCGCCGCGTCCCATGTTTCAAATGCGTTGGGGACCATCAACCCCATTGAGGATATCGTACGCATGAGCCATAGCGTCGGCGCGAAGGTGCTCGTGGACGGCGCTCAGGCCGTACCTCATCTCCCTGTCGATGTACACGCCCTTGGATGTGATTTCTATGTTTTTTCGGGACATAAGATGTGTGGTCCCACAGGCATCGGCATCCTTTTCGGTAAGGCCGACATACTGGATGCGATGCCCCCCTATCAGGGTGGCGGGGACATGATCATGTCCGTCACCTTCGAGAAGACCACCTACAATACCTTGCCCCATAAATTTGAAGCGGGCACGCCCAATATTGCCGGTGCCATTGGTCTTGGGGCGGCAGTCGAGTATCTCGATGCCATCGGAATGGACCGTATTGCAGCGTATGAAGAAGACCTGTTACGGTATGGGACGGAGCGGCTGACGTCCATCGAGGATGTACGCCTCATCGGAACGGCTCCGAAAAAGGCAGGGGTGC